>JAZRMS010000119.1:0-7871 GCA_045647825.1 Christensenellaceae bacterium | reverse complement strand
AAGTCCACCAGCCTCTACAACCTTGATCTTTTCTTCATCAGTTTGCTCTTTGAACTTCTTATAAACTTCGTGATAATGTTCTCTAACAACCTTAACGTCTTCTGGAACGTCAGCTATAAAAGAAGTTGCAAGTTCAATCACGTCTTCTTCAACACCTTCTTCGCGAAGTTTTCTCTTTGCCATAAATTCAGGGTTGCCACCAAGCAAAATGTCAGTACCACGACCAGCCATGTTGGTTGCAATGGTAACTGCACCAAATCTTCCCGCTTGAGCAACGATATCTGCTTCTCTTGCGTGGTTTTTAGCGTTCAAAACGTTGTGCTTGATTCCGTGTTTTCTCAACAAACTTGAAATTTCTTCTGATTTTTCTACCGTTACCGTACCAACAAGCACAGGTTGACCTTTTTTATGCTTTTCTATTATTTCGTTGATAATAGCGTTATTTTTTCCTCTAACCGTCTTATAAATAATGTCGGGTTTATCAATTCTTGCAACAGGTTTGTTCGTTGGAATTTCCAAAACGTCTAGCCCATAAATTGAACGGAATTCTTCCTCTTCACTCTTTGCAGTACCCGTCATACCAGAAAGTTTTTTATAAATACGGAAATAGTTTTGGAATGTTATGGTTGCATAAGTTTTGTTTTCGTTTCTTATTTTAACGCTTTCTTTTGCTTCTATTGCTTGGTGCAAACCATCAGAATAACGTCTACCTATCATAAGACGACCTGTAAATTCGTCAACTATAATAACTTCCCCGTTAGAAACGACGTAATCGTTATCTCTTTTGAAAATGTAGTTTGCCTTCAATGCTTGTTGAATATGGTGAGAAAGCGACGCATTTTCAATGTCTGCAAAATTATTAAGCCCAAAGAATACTTCGGCTTTTGCAGCACCCGTTTCTGTAATTTGAACGGTTTTTTCTTTAATATCAATGGTAAAATCTTTGTCAACGACTAATCCACGAACGAATTTGTTTGCAGAAACGTATTTATCGCTTGATTCTTGACCTTTTCCTGAAATAATAAGTGGCGTTCTTGCTTCGTCGATTAATATTGAGTCAACTTCGTCCACAATTGCAAAGGCAAGTTGACGTTGCACCATCAATTCGGTTTTGGTCTTAAGATTATCTCTCAAATAGTCAAAACCCATTTCGTTGTTAGTGCCATAAGTTATATCGCAAGCATAAGCCTTTCTCTTATCGTCATCATCCATACCCGTAATCGCAACGCCAACGGTTAAGCCCAAAAATTTATAAACTTTTCCCATCCACTCTGCGTCACGCGATGCAAGATAGTCGTTTACCGTAACGATATGAACGCCTTCACCAGTAAGGGCGTTTAAGTATGCAGGCAAGGTTGCAACCAAGGTTTTACCTTCACCTGTTTTCATTTCGGCAACTCTGCCTTGATGCAAGCAAATACCACCGATAATTTGCACTTTATAGTGGCGCATTTTTAATACACGCCAAGAGGCTTCTCTAACAACTGCAAAAGCATCACACAAAATATCGTCTAAAGTATCCCCCGCTTTTAGTCTTCCCTTAAAAAAGTCAGTTTGTTCACGAAGTTCTTCATCAGAAAAAACTTCGTACTTTTCTTGTAAAGAAATAACTTTATCTGCAAGTTTGTCTAGTTTTTTAAGGTTGCGCCTTGCTTCGCCACCAAGAATGTACCTAAATAATCCCATCTTTGCTCCTAATCTTTAATTAATATTTGTCTATCGGCGGAGTGCTTGCTACGGTTAAAAGATAAACCTTTTCCGCACCTGCCCTTTTTAATCTGTCTGCAATAACTTGTGCCGTTGCGCCCGTTGTAGTAACGTCGTCTATAACCAGCACGGTTTTGCCTTTAACGGCAGTTTTATCGCAAACTCTAAACGCTCCGTCTAGATTTTTTAATCTTTCTTTTCTTTTAAGTTTTGCTTGCCTTTTAGTTTCTTTCACCTTCTCAATACAAGAAACACTTTTCACACCCGTCTTTTCGCCAACCTTTTCTGCTAAAATTTGCGATTGATTATATCCCCTTCGCTTTTCTGCCTTTTTAGTCATAGGAATATAAGTTATAAGGTCTGCATTAAAATAGTTCTTAAAGTATAAAAACGCCAACTTTTCGGCAAACATATCGGCCAAATACCTTTTATTGTCGTATTTTAAGCCTTTTATCAATTTTCTAATTTCACCTTCGTAAGAAAAAACGCTCCTTGCCATATCAACTGCAGTCATATATTCAGCACAAGTAGAGCAATAATTCCCACTAACCAAAACCTTTCTTCCGCAATGCATACATATTGCCCCGTCGTTATAAGCAAGCTTGCTTTCACATTTAGAACACACGTATCCGCCGCCAAAATTTTCTTCACCACATATTGAGCATTGCCACTCTGGATTAAAAAAATGTTTCTTAAAAAAGGTTTTGAAAAACTCTTTAATTTTCATTATAGATATTTTGCAAGTTTTTCTACTGCGTCAGTCTTTTCCCAAGAAAGTTCTTCTTTTCCAAAATGTCCGTAACTTGACGTCTTTTTATAAACGGGTTTTTTAAGCTCTAATTTCTCAATTATTGCCAAAGGTCTTAAATCAAATTCCTTAACGACGATTTCTTCTAGCCTACTATCGCTAATTTTACCCGTTCCAAAAGTATTTATCATAACCGATACGGGTTTTGCAACACCTATTGCATAAGCAATTTGAATTTGACATTCTTCTGCTAACCCTGCTGCAACGATATTTTTGCAAACGTATCTTGCCATATAAGCAGCCGAACGGTCCACCTTTGTAGGGTCTTTACCACTAAACGCACCACCGCCGTGAGGACACTTTCCGCCATAAGTGTCAACAATAATTTTTCTTCCCGTTAAGCCAGAGTCACCGTTTGGTCCACCAACTTCAAACCTTCCCGTTGGGTTTATAAAATACTTGGTGTTTTCATCCAAATATTTCGCAGGAATAACCTTGTCGATAACGTGCTCTTTAAGGTCCTTTCTCAACTGTTCGGTAGTTACCGTTTGGTCGTGTTGAGAAGAAAGCACCACGGCCTCTACACGTTTTGGTTTGTTAAACTCATATTCAACGGTCACTTGTCCCTTTCCGTCTGGACGAAGATATGCTAATTCCCCACTCTCTCTAACTTCTTCAAGTTTTTCGCAAAGTTTGTGAGAAAGCATTATCGGCAACGGCATAAGCTCTTCCGTTTCTTTGCAAGCATATCCAAACATTAACCCTTGGTCGCCAGCGCCGATTTTATCATTTTTATCTTTGCCGTTTTCTTTTGCCTCTATAGAATTATCAACCCCAAGCGCAATGTCTGGGCTTTGCTTGTTGAGTTTAATAACAACTTGCGCACTATCATAGCTAAACCCAACGTTTTTATCCGTATAACCTATTTTGCGTATAGTTTCTCTAACCGTTTTTTCAACGTCTACTTTTGCTTTAGAAGTAATTTCGCCCATAACTAAAACGAAGTCCGTTGTAACGCTACATTCACACGCTACCCTAGACTCTGGGTCTTGAGATAAAAATTCATCTAAAACTGCATCTGAAATATTATCGCAAATTTTATCTGGGTGTCCACTCGTAACACTTTCGCTAGTAAAAAAGTTTTTCATAATAAAATTTCCCATCATAAGTTAATTTATTTACTTATTATATACTATTCACTAACTATTGTCAATTAATATTGCCATTTATCCATTTTATTTTGCATTATTTTAGGCAAAAATTTTCTGGTTTTTACACGCAATTTTCACCCCTTAAAAATTGTTGACTTTTTTGTCAATTTTTATAGCATTTTACTTGTAATTCACTTGACTTTATACATGATAAATATTATAATAATTTCGTTGACTATAATGTCAATAAAAGGAGAATTATGCCAAAAAATACACAAAACAATATTACCGTTAAAGAATCCAGAGAAAACGACATAATTTTTGCCGCATTAAAGGTCTTTTGCGAAAAAGGTTATGCCTCTGCAACTATAAACGATATTGTCAAAAAAGCAAAGTGTAGTCACGGTTTATTCTACCATTATTTCGACAGTAAAAAGTCTATTTTCGACGCTGTTGTAGAAAGGCGCGGAAAGCATATGATGTACTTTTTGGACGAAGTAATGAAAAATGACGACGACTATGTTGAAAAACTAAGAAAACTGACCGAATACACCTTTACAAACATGAAAAAAGATGAAATTTTTGCTTATAGATATTATTTTTTCTTAACTACCGTGTTTGCCAAGGCCGAATCTAACGAACCTTCAAAAAAGTGCAACAAAGCCCCTCCCCACGTTAGGATGTTTTCCTTCTTTGAAGAAGGAATTTCAAAGGGTAATTTTAAAAACGATTACCCACCAGAAGAGTGTGCTATACTATACAACTGCATTATTCAAGGCGCAACGTTAAGTTTTATTCTCTGCCCAAAAGAATTTAAGAAATCTTTTAAATTTCCGGACATTGAATACATTGTTAATATTTTTAAAAAGGAGAAATTAAATGGCTAAAGACCCTTCACTTTCAAAAAAGAAAGGCAACTTTATTCCGGTTATAAAAACGCTTGGAAAGTCTGTTAGAGAATACAAAAAACCCTCTTTCCTTGCACCGCTTTTAGTTGCTATTGAAGTCGTTATGGAATGTTTTATTCCTTACATAATGACACTACTTTTAGATAAAATTAAAACCATTTCAGAATCAGGAAATACCGATTTTTTAATTAGCGAAATATTAAAGTATGGTGGAATACTACTCGCGCTCGCATTTGTTTCTCTGTTCTGCGGTTTTGCAGCTGGTAAATTTTGCGCGACCGCTGCAAGTGGATTTGCAAAAAATCTTCGCAAGGATATGTTCAAGAGAATTCAAGGTTTTTCTTTCTCTAACATAGATAAATTCTCAACTTCTAGTTTAGTAACGAGAATGACAACCGACGTAACGAACGTTGAAATGTCATATATGATGATTGTTAGAACGGCTATTCGTGCTCCGTTTATGCTTGTTTTCTCTTTGGTTATGTCCTTCTACATCAACTCTTCTATGGCGCTAATCTTTTTAGGAACTGTTCCTCTACTCTCGGTTGGTCTTATTCTCATAATGAAAAAGGCTATTCCATTATTTAATAAAATTTTCCCAAAATACGACGCGCTTAACGAATCGGTGCAAGAAAATTTACACGGCGTTAGAGTTGTTAAGTCGTACGTGAGAGAAGATTACGAAAAGGAAAAATTTGCCAAAGCAAGCGACAACGTAAAGAACAACTTCACCAAAGCAGAAAAACTAGTTGCAATGAATGGCCCACTTATGAATTTCTGCATTTATATTGGTTTGATTCTTATTTACATAATAGGTTCAATGCTTATCATAAACTCAAAAGAGCAAGTCCTTAAACTTGCAGAACTACAAAGTTTTATGACTTATTCTTTCCAAATGCTAATGAGTTTAATGATGCTTTCCATGATAATGGTTATGATTATAATAAGCATTGCATCTGCTAAAAGAATCGCAGAAGTGCTAAACGAAGAAAGCAGTATCGTTTCACCCACCGACGCAGTCACCGAAGTTAAGGATGGCAGTATTGAGTTTGAAAACGTATCGTTCAAATACTCTGCAAGTGCCGATAGAAACGCGTTAGAGAACATATCGCTAAAAATTAAAAGCGGTCAAACTGTTGGAATTTTGGGTTCTACAGGTAGCAGTAAAACAACTTTGGTTAACCTTATTCCTAGACTTTACGACGCAACTGAAGGCTGTGTAAAAGTTGGTGGTGTTGACGTTAAAAATTATGATCTTAATAGTTTAAGAAACGCCGTTGCCGCGGTATTACAAAAAAACCAACTCTTCTCTGGAACGTTAAGAGAAAATATGCAATGGGGTGACAAAAACGCAACTGACGAAGAAATTATACACGCGTTAAACCTTGCACAAATAAAGAATTTCAACTTGGATAAAGTTGTTGAACAAGGTGGAACAAACTTCTCTGGCGGTCAAAAACAAAGACTTTGCATAGCAAGAGCTTTGCTTAAAAAACCAAAGATACTTATTCTTGACGACTCTACGAGTGCAGTTGACACCAAAACTGATGCTATGATTAGAAAATCGTTTAGAGAATATATCCCAGAAACAACAAAAATTATTATTGCTCAACGCGTTGCTTCAATTCAAGAAGCAGACCAAATTCTTATTATGGAAAATGGAAAAATCTCTGCATGTGGAACACACGACGAGTTGTTGAAAACGAACGAAATTTATAAAGATTTATACAATTCACAAAATAAAGGGGGTGACGACAATGGCTAGAGGAATGCCCATGAAAGGCGGTCCAAAAGGAATGGGGGGAGGTCCACGTCCTAAAGCAAAAAAAGGCACGTTAAAGCGCCTTCTCAAAATGTTGTTTAAAAGCAACGGAAAGTTGCTTGCAGTAGTTTTCACCTGTCTTATTTTAAGCTCTGTAATAAGCGTTTCTTCTTCGATATTTTTAGAAAACCTTATTATCCAAATCGGTAAAGGTATTATCGAAGGTTTAGATGCCGTTTGGGGAAACTTAATAACCATATTTATAATTATGGGTTGCGTTTATATGGCTGGTGTTTTGTGCAACTTTATTTACACAAGACTTATGGCAATATTAACACAAAAGTTCTTACACCACGTTAGAACAGAACTATTTAACAAAATGCAGTCCTACCCTATCAAGTTCTTTGATACGCACAAGACTGGCGATATTATGAGTACGTTCACAAACGATACTGACGCTTTAAGACAACTAGTTTCGCAAAGTATTCCCCAACTCTTCTCTGTCAGCATTAGTATAATAACACTACTTATCATAATGTTCTCTTCTAGCATTTGGCTTTCATTAGTAATATTCGTTGGTGTTGTCGCAATGTTTTTCGTTACCAAAAAAATTGGTGGAAACAGCGCTAAATACTTTATTCGCCAACAAATGTCACTTGCTAACGAAGAAGGCTTTATAGAAGAAATAATGCACGGACAAAAAGTAGTTAAGGTTTTCTGCCACGAAGAAGATGCTATTGAAACCTTTAACCAAAAGAACGAACAACTCTTCCACGACGCAGAAAAAGCACACTCTTTCGCAAATATTTTAGGGCCTATAATGAACAACCTTGGAAACATTTTATACGTTCTAATTGCTTTTGTTGGCGGACTTTTGGTTTTCTTTCAAGTTCCAAACCTTACTATCACAGGATTGCAACCACTTGCTGTTGGCGGTCAATTAACATTCCTTGCAACTATAATGGCATTCTTGCCAAGAAGCAAGCAATTCACAGGCAATATCAACCAAATTTCTCAACAAATCAACTCTGTCGTAATGGGTCTTGCAGGTGCATCTAGATTGTTTGGAATAATGGATGAACAACCAGAAGTAGACGACGGTTACGTTACGCTTGTTCGTTGCAAAATTGATAATGATGGAAATATTACCGAATGCGAAGAACGCACCGGACATTGGGCTTGGAAACACCCACATAAGGCAGACGGCTCTATCACCTATACAGAACTTAAAGGCGATATTCAAATGGTTGACGTTGACTTTGGATACGTGCCTGAAAAAATCGTTCTTAAAAACGTTTCGTTATACGCTCGCCCCGGTCAAAAGATTGCTTTCGTTGGCACTACGGGTGCAGGTAAAACGACAATAACCAACCTAATTAACCGTTTCTATGACATTGCAGACGGAAAAATTAGATATGACGGCATTAATATTAACAAAATCAAGAAAGACGATTTAAGGCGTTCTCTCGGTGTTGTATTACAAGATGTAAACTTGTTTACGGGAACAGTAATGGATAATATTAGATATGGTAAACTTGATGCAACTGACGAAGAATGTATTGAGGCTTCAAAACGCGCAAATGCACACTCATTTA
>JAZRMS010000118.1:0-2994 GCA_045647825.1 Christensenellaceae bacterium | reverse complement strand
CTTGCCGTTCCAACCCGTTTCGTTGTGGAACCAACAGAAAAATCTGTGCGTGTTAGGACAAATGTATAGACCGAACGGCCAAATACTACCTCTTGGCAAAATACCTTCTGGGTATCTAACGTTATCGTATGCGTGTTCTGCATGACCAACACAGAAGTTGGTGTTGATAGGCCAAGCCTCTTTCATATCGTCTAGGCAAGTGCCTGAAAACATTCCGATATGTCCCATATGAGAGTGACCGCTCATTGCCCAAAGCTTTCCATCAACGTCCCTATACATAGGGGTAGTGCCGTCTTGGAAAACCCCAACTTTATTCATAAATGGCGATTCCATTTCTTCGCCAATTTTAAGTTCGTATTTGTCAAAAAACTTGCTCATAATTTCTCTCCTAAAATTAGTTAAGTTTATTTTATCATATATACTTATCTTTGTTAAGTATTTTATTAATTTTTGTTTTGTCTTTTCTTTTTATTTTGCACTATCTTTGGGATTTTCAAGTTCAAAATAATAATGCGTGTCGTCTTCTCTAATCATTTTTAATCCCAGCCTTAAAATAAGATTATGCGACGGGTTGTTTTGCTTAAAGCAACGTGATTTTAATTTTTTTGCATTAAGCACGCTAAAAACGTATTCTTTTAAGGCTAGCCCACTTTCTATGGCAAAGCCCTTGCCTTGGCAATCCTTAAAAAACCTAAAACCCATTTCCACGCCACCGTCACAATCAAAGTTGTGCAAAACAAGTTCGCCTATTAAAAGGTTGTCCTTTTTTACTGCAAAAGAATATTCTTCCTTTTTCGCCTTCAACAAATTCTGAAAGTCATAAAAATATTGTGGCGTTGGCTCTTGGTCGCCAAGGTCTTCTCTATAATCGTATCCCCACCATTTATTGAGCTCTTCATCAAGGTAGAGTGCCGAATATCGCTCTCTATCCCCTTCTAGTATATCTTCTATCAAAAGCCTTTCCGTTCTTAAAACGGGGGATTTTATTTTATCAAACAACGTTTTCATTATTTATACTTAAAGGGGCGACTAGCGCCCCTTGTCTTATTTTTTATTTTCTTCTTCTACAACTGCTTTAAGACTTGCTAAAAGCCCCGTAATGTTTTGTATTTCGCTTGGAACGATAATCTTCGTCGCATTACCGTCTGCCATAACTTTAAGTGCGTCATACCCCTTTAGAGTTAGGTATGCAGCGTTGGGGTTTGCGTCGTTTATCATTTTTATTGCCGTTGCAGTACCTTCAGCTTCAGCAATAACCGCCGCCTTCTTTGCTTCTGCACGAAGAATCATTGCTTCCTTTTCACCTTCAGCTACTAAAATGTTACTTCTCTTTTCACCTTCAGCTTTTAAGATAGACTCTCTTCTTTCACGTTCAGCCCTCATCTGCTTTTCCATTGCTTGTTGAATGTCTTTTGGAGGAAGAATATTTTTAAGTTCCACACGGTTAATCTTAATACCCCACGGATCGGTTGCTTCGTCAAGAATAATTCTCATCTTGCTGTTAACGGTATCTCTTGAAGTAAGTGTTCCGTCAAGTTCAAGTTCGCCAACCAAGTTACGAAGAGTTGTTGCCGTCAAGTTTTCGATAGCACGAATAGGACTTTCAACACCATAAGTAAATAACTTTGCATCGGTTACTTGGAAATATACGACGGTGTCAATTTGCATGGTAACGTTATCTTTAGTGATAACGGGTTGTGGCGCAAAGTCCGCAACTCTTTCTTTAAGGCTTATCGGACCGCCCACACTCCTATCGATAAAAGGAATAACAAAGTGTATTCCCGTGTTGAGTAATCTGTGAAATTTACCCAATCTCTCAATTACGACAGCTGTTGACTGACGTACGATTTTGATAGACGAAATAATAATTAAAAGTATTACTATTGCGCCAACTATTAATGCTATTACTGATGGATCCATAATTATTTTATCTCCTTAACTATATACTTGTTTCCCTTTATACCAACGACCTTTACTCTTGTCCCCTCTGCAATTTCCGCATGCGAATCTTCACAAACAGCACTCCAAATAACGTCGTTAATTTTAATTTCTCCGGCTTTGTTAAAGCCAATATTTGCTAACAAATCGAATTCTTTTCCTATCACCGCGTTTGCGTTTGTTTTACTTTCTTCTTTGTTGAAAATTTTAAGCGCAAGTTTTCTAAAACAAAACAATAGCACGAAAGATAAAACAAAAAACACTATAACCTGAACATACCACGCAACACCGCAAATGGCAAGCACCATTGAAACTAGCGCACCACCCGCAAACCAGATGGAAAGCAAATCGGTCGTTAAAAATTCAAACACCAAAGACATAACGAATATGCCCAGCCAAAGATAAGTCCACATATTACCCTCTCTATTTTTTAGACGCCTTCAAAAATTCCAAAAGTTCCCCAAGTCTATCTAGATCATCACGGGTGTAATAGTCGATATAAATTCTACCCTTATTGTCGTTTCCGATAGCGTTAACGCGAGTGCCGAAAACACGTTGCATATCATAGATAAGCTCTTTTAATTCTGCAGAAAGCTCTTGCTTAATCTTTTTCTTTTGTTTTTCTTCTGGTGGAGAGAAATAGTCCTTAACCTTTTTCTCAACGTCACGAACAGACAAGCCACCCTTTATAGCTTCCCCTGCAAACTTGATTTGATCAACTGCAGGCAACGGAATAAGCGCTCTTGCATGACCTGCAGAAAGCTCGCCGTTAGCCACCATTTTAATAACTTCTTGTGAAAGAGAAAGTAAACGAAGTGTGTTTGCAATAGCGGGGCGAGATTTTCCTATTCTATCAGCCAAATCTTCTTGCGTCATGCCATAGTCGTTCATAAGTGAACGCATTGCAGTTGCCGCTTCTATCGGGTTCAAGTCTTCTCTTTGCAAGTTTTCTATCAAAGAGATTTCTTTAATTTGGCGTTCGTCATAAGTCTTTACTATTACGGGAACTTTGCTTAGTCCTGCAATTTTACTTGCACGGAAACGACGTTCACCTGC
>JAZRMS010000117.1:0-1736 GCA_045647825.1 Christensenellaceae bacterium | reverse complement strand
GTTTGGTTTTATTGCATCCTTTAGTAGAGCAGCCATTGCACCTTGCGCATTTAGTTGACCTGCAGTTACTGGCTTATCATCATAAGTATAACCAACAATTATTTTAGAAAGTCTTTCTTTAAGGTCGGTTATTGAAGATGAAAGGCAAAGCACAGCCATAATTTCAGATGCAACGGTTATGTCGTAGCCATCTTCTCTTGGCACGCCGTTAACCTTTCCACCAAGCCCGTCTACAACAAAACGAAGTTGACGGTCGTTCATATCAACGCATCTTTTCCAAGTGATTTTTCTTGGGTCAATGTTAAGCGCGTTGCCTTGATAAATATGGTTATCAAGCATTGCTGCTAAAAGGTTGTTTGCAGCGCCTATTGCGTGGAAGTCACCCGTAAAGTGAAGGTTTATATCTTCCATAGGAATAACTTGCGCCCAACCACCACCAGCAGCGCCACCTTTAACACCGAAAACAGGTCCTAAAGACGGCTCGCGAAGTGCAACCATAACCTTTTTGCCTATTCTTTTTAAACCATCTGCCAAACCTATGGTCGTTGTGGTCTTTCCTTCCCCAGCAGGAGTTGGTGTTATTGCCGTGACCAAAATTAGCTTTCCGTCTTTCTTGTCGTTGTCTTTTAGAATAGATAGATCAATTTTTGCCTTGTAATTTCCGTATTGCTCTAAATATTTTTCATCAACACCTGCACGTTCTGCAATAACTTTTATGTGTTCTGGCTTAACGCTTTGCGCAATTTCTATATCGCTCATATAAGTAGCCATAAAGCACCCCTTTATTATTTGAAATATTTAACGGCAGAATCAAACATCTTAATATCGTATTCTCCCGTTACGTTCTTATAAAGACCGTTACCCGTTCTTTCAGAGTGTCCCATCTTACCAAATACTCTTCCGTCTGGAGAAGTAATACCTTCGATAGCGTATACTGAATCGTTAGGATTAAATCTTATATCGTAAGTTGGGTTGCCAAGTCCATCAACGTATTGCGTTGCAACTTGTCCGTTTGCAATCAATTCTTTTAATAGCTCTGGCTTGATAATAAATCTGCCTTCGCCGTGAGAAATTGGAACGGTATAAACGTCGTTAACTTCGGTTTGCATAAGCCATGGTGACTTGTTTGAGCATACGCGCGTTTTAACTAACATTGATTGGTGTCTTGCAATGGTGTTGAAAGTTAAAGTTGGCATATCTTCGGTCACTTCGTCAGTAATCTTGCCGTAAGGAACAAGCCCCAACTTAATAAGTGCTTGGAACCCGTTACAAATACCACCCATAAGACCTTTTCTAACGTCTAAAAGTTCGGTAACGTTTTCTTTAATAGCCTTGTTTCTAAAGAAAGCAGTTATAAATTTACCAGAGCCGTCTGGTTCGTCACCACCAGAGAATCCACCGGGAACGAATATGATTTGGCTATCTTTAACCTTTTTAGCAAACGCATCTACTGATTCTTTAACGTCGGTAACGTTTTTAATAACGAATATATCAACGTCTGCCCCAGCTCTTGCGAACGCTTTTTTAGTATCGTATTCGCAGTTTGTTCCTGGGAATACCGGAACTAAAACTCTTGGTTTTGCAAATTTTGTTGGTGAATAATTCCACTCGTTTGCCTTGTATTCAATCTTTGGAATATCGCCACTAGTAGTTTTAACGTCGTTGCACTTGAATACTGATTCAAGTTTATCTTCGTAAATGGTTAGAAGTGCCGATAACGAAACGCTATCCCCACC
>JAZRMS010000116.1:0-1932 GCA_045647825.1 Christensenellaceae bacterium | reverse complement strand
AGGTTACGTTCTTTGTAACTATAACAGCCACGAAGAAGATAGAGCTCAAACTATTACTATTACGTTCGATTCAAATATTACAGAAGTTGTTATCTATCGCAACGGTGTAGCACAAACTATTTCAGTAACAAACAAAACTCTTACTGTAAGTTTAGCTACAGGCGAAGGTGTTATCATTATTCCTTCTAAGTTAGGTTAATAAGAGGTGCTATATGAAGAAAATTTATGAAGGAATTGGCCTTGATCTAATCCTTTTTAAAGAAGATATAATAACCTCATCTAAAGACGATTTAGGTTCAGACATTTTCGAGCCTCTTAATTAAAACTAAAAAACACGGATAGGCGAAAAAGCCTATCCGTGTGAAAAAAATTATTTAGTTAGGGGCTTGATTTTTAGAATTGTAAGATTTTCTATAGGCTGAAGGTGAAAGATTTTCAAGTTCTAAGAAGTTTCTGTTAAAACTTGCTAGCGAAGAGAAACCACTTTCATAGCAAATAGTCATTATAGATTCGTTAGAAGACGTTAAAAGTTTTTTAGCACGCTTAACACGTAAAATTGTTATATACTGTTTTATCGTTACACCCATTTTCTTGTGGAAATATTCGCTTAAATACGTTGGATTACAGTTTGCGTGTTTAGATATATCGCCTAGCGTTATGTTATTTGTGTAATTTGAATTTATATAAAGCAAAGCGTTTTGAATTATATTTTCGGTTAAAGTAGTTTTAGACGTTGGGTGAGTTTTATAATGATGAAGAAAAATATTAATTATATTTTGTAGCAGAGAAGAAATTAATTTAGGTGCATAACTTTGATCTGAATTTTGCAGATGGTTAAGGGCATCCATAAGCGAAAAAACCGTTTTGCTAACCCCTTCAGGAAGTGTGCATATTTTATCGGTTGACATATCTTCAAGCATTTTTACAACGTTATCGGGTAGAAGTGACGGCATAATCATTAAATTGTATAGTAGATTATCGGGTGAATAATCATAAAATCTATGGCAGTCTTGCCTACACATAATAAAAAAAGTGTGGGTTGGCATAAAGTATTCCGTACCATTGATAATTTGATTGCACGTCCCTTTGGCAAGCAACGTTATTTCGATACTATCGTGGAAGTGCATTGAGTACCATGGCTCGTCTAACGTGTCTTTGGATATATGATATCCGTTAGGGGATGAATAATTTTTTAACGGAAAAAGAATTAAGTTCATAAATACTCCTTATACTTCATGCTATTTACGTGTTTTTGATAGCGTTGATATATTTTAAGTATAATGCGTTACAAAAAAAAGTCAAGAGAAAACCGAAAAAATGAGTAGAAAATGAGCAAAGAAGATAAATAAACAAAATTATAACAAAATTGTAAATTAGGGCTATAAAAGGCTCAAATAAAATAAAAGGAGAAACAAGATGAGAAAGTTTAAGACAAAATTAGCGTCTATACTTATGGCGTTAACTTGCGTTTTTGCATGTCTCGGCGTTGGCGTATTCGTAACCAATAATGCTGGTTTAGAAGCACGCGCAGCAGCTAACACTTACACCATAACAGAACTTAAAGTGTTGTCAAATCAAAACAGTGCTTCAAGTTTTAATGCTTATGCTGTAAAAGAAGAAGAAAAGCCTGCTGTTGATAGCTGGACCTATGAGTTTACTTTCGTAGCAGAAAGTGGCGAAGGCGTTAAGTTAAATGGCGAAGCTTACGAAGGCTGGAAGGTTAAACAACCTGGCAGAGATATCTTCATTGAGCTTGGCAGTGAAGCTGCAGTAGGCGATGTGTTTACTATCGGTGGCACGTTCTATAACGCAGAAGCAGACGCAGAGATTATTATTCCAACCACGTCATTTGAGTGGACTGGAACAGTATGGGTAGATTACGTAGAGTATGCTAAGCACAATCTTGGCGCACTTCAACTCCACGTAAACAGC
>JAZRMS010000115.1:0-5091 GCA_045647825.1 Christensenellaceae bacterium | reverse complement strand
GATCCGACTTGGAAAACCAAAACCAAAAAGCAATATTGTTTGTAAATATGAGCGAGAATCCCGTTATAAACGGAAAAATTGCGCTAGATAAAGATTATAAAAACATAATAGCAAGTGGTGCTAGTGTAGAATTAAAAGGCAAGAACGTTTTGATTAACGATTGCATCTCACCTTATGGCGCTTTTGCGATAGTTTTAGAAAAATAGATATATAAAAAAATAAAACGCTTAAACCTTTTTTGGTTTAAGCGTTTTTTTGTTAGAAAATTATTTTAGGAAAGGTTACTAAAGGATAATTTTTTGACACGTCTTTATCAGTTATAAGTATATCCAAATCTTTTAGTTCGCAGAGTTTGAAAGGCGAAGGTGTTGTGAATTTTGAGCTGTCGCATAGCAAAACTTTTTTGGTTGCGTTTTTCATCATTGCAACTCTTAAATGGTTTTCTTCTTCAAAGCAATCGTAAATAATTCCTTTTTCATCAACGGTGTGTGCGGAAAAAAAGGTTATATCTGCGTGAAAGCTGTTAACGAAATCAACTGCTTTTTGCCCTATCAATGCAGAACGATTAACTTCTGAAATTTTTCCGCCCGTAGAGTATGCGTCTATCCCGTTTTTTGAAAGTAATGACAACGTGTCAATGCCGTTTGTTATTACTTTTATATTGTTTAATTCTTTTAGATAGTCTGCCATAAAGAAAGCAGAAGTAGAGCCGTCCAAAAAAACCACGTCGCCATCTTTTATTTGTTTAACGGCAAGTCTAGCGATTTTCTTTTTTTCGGCTATGCTTTGTTGCGATCTAAACGAAAAGCTTGGTGCAAGGTTGTTCGCATTGGCAATTTTTGCCCCGCCGTGCGTTCTTATGAGTAGCCCCTTTTGCTCTGCTTTTGTTAAATATCTTCTTATAGAAGATTCGCTAACGAAAAGTTTTTTTGAAAACTCTTCTACGGAAAGGAATTCTTCCTTTTCTAATAATTCTAAAATTTCATCAACGTAATTGTTTTTCATAATTTGCTCACTTTGGTCAAATATTTTAATTTATTTTGAGTGTTTTTCATTATTAATTATCAAAAAAATTAACTTTATGATAATTGTTGCTCATATTTGTCATATTGATTATAATACAATAAGTAAATATTTGTCAAGGATAAATGAATGTATGTATGACGTTTTAGTTGTTGGTGGCGGGATTATAGGCGCTACTATTTTAAGAGAACTTTCCAAATATCAGTTGAGCGTTTGTTTGTTAGAAAAAGAGCAAGACGTTTCAATGGGGCAAAGCAGAGCAAATAGTGGAATAGTTCACGCAGGATTTGATGCCATGCCCAAAACTTTAAAAGCGCATTTCAACGTGCTTGGCAACAAAATGATGCCATCTTTTGCAAAGGAATTAGGCGTTAAGTATAAAAATAACGGCTCTATAGTCATTGCCACCGACAAGAGCGAAGATGCTGATATTTTGGCGTTATATAAAAGGGGCAAGGAAAACGGTGTGAAGGGCTTAAAGATTTTAAGCAAAAAACGGGTGCTTAAAATAGAGCCTAACTTGACTGAAAAAGTAACCTCTGCTCTATATGCAAAAACGGGTGGAATAGTTTGCCCATATACTTTAACGATATCTGCTATCGGCAACGCAATGGATAACGGCGCTAAACTTTTAACTTGTTTTGAAGTTTCAAGCATAAAAAAGCAAGGGGACATTTTTGAAGTGAGTTCAACTGACGGAAGAAACGTTTGTGGAAAGGTTGTGATAAACTGCGCTGGCATTAACTCTCAAAAAATAGCAAACCTAGTCGGCGATAATTCTTTCACGATAGGTGCAAGACTTGGGGAATATATGCTGTGCGATAGAGAAAGCGGTGGTTTTGTTTCTCACACGATATTTAAAGTTCCAAGCAAAAAAGGAAAAGGCGTGTTAGTGTCTAACACCGTAGACGGCAACCTTTTGATAGGTCCAACCGCTACGGTTATAGAAGAATATTCAACTGATACTACCGCAAGTGGTTTGCAAGAAATTATAGATAAATCAAGCGAAATGTTTGATAATATCCCTTTTAATAACGTGATTACTTCTTTTGCGGGGGTAAGGGCGTTTTGCGATAGAAACGATTTTATTATCGAAGAGAGCAAGGCGTGCAAAAACTTTATTAACGTTGCAGGGATAGAGTCACCAGGGCTTACTGCGTCGGTTGCTATTGCAAAGCACGTTGTTAAAAATTTGGTTGGAACAATGCTTACTTTGTGCAAAAATAAAAAGTTTGCTAAAAGAACAAAAAGGAAAGCAGAGTTTTCTAGTTTATCGATAAAAAAGAAAAACGCCATTATAAAAAAAGACCCTTCTTTTGGTAAAATAGTGTGTCGTTGCGAACAGATTACTGAAGGGGAAATTAGAGAGGCGATTAGGTCAAATCCTCCAGCAACTACAATAGACGGGGTAAAAAGAAGGACTAGAGCGGGCATGGGTAGGTGTCAAGGCGGATTCTGTCAAATACGCGTTGCTGAAATATTAGCAGAAGAGTTGAATAAAGACTTTTCTGAGATAGTTAAAAGTAGCGTGGGTGCAAACGTTGTAAAGGGGAAAACCAAATGAAAGAAAAATTTGACGTTGTAGTTATAGGCGGTGGCCCTGCAGGGCTTGCTGCTGCCGTTTCCGCTTGGGATTGCGGTGCAAAGGTTTTGATTATAGAAAGAGAAGAAAAGCTTGGTGGAATATTAAAACAATGTATACATAACGGCTTTGGGTTAACTAGATTTAAAGAGAGCATGACAGGACCGGAATATGCCTATAAAGATATAGAGCAAGTGCTTAAAAGGGATATTAAGGTTTATACCAACACTACCGTTTTGAGCGTTCATAAAAACAAAAAAGTTGTGGCTATAAATTCAGAGAAAGGCGTTTTTTCTATAAATGCAAAGTCGGTTGTTTTGGCAATGGGTTGCAGAGAAAGAAGTAAGGGTGCGTTAAATATTGCAGGGGCAAGACCTGCTGGGATATATTCTGCAGGGACTGCGCAAAAATACGTCAACGTGAAAGGATATTTGCCTGGCAAAGAAGTGGTTATTTTGGGCTCTGGCGACATAGGGCTTATAATGGCAAGAAGAATGACTTTGGAAGGGGCAAAGGTGCACGCTGTTGCAGAAATTATGCCCTATTCTTCTGGTTTAAGAAGAAATATCGTTCAATGCTTAAACGACTTTGATATTCCACTATATCTAAAACATACCATTACAAGAATTGACGGAAAAGAAAGGGTTACGGGTGTTGAGATTGCAGAAATTGACCAAAACAGAAAACCTATCAAGGGCACAGAAAAATATTTCAAGTGCGATACGGTGTTGTTTTCGGTTGGATTAATTCCCGAAAACGAATTGAGCAAAAGCGCAGGCTTAATTTTGGATGAAAAGACCAAGGGGGCAAGCGTTTACCAAACAAGAGAAACTTCGGTAGATGGGATTTTTGCGTGCGGAAACGTTTTGCAAGTTCACGATCTTGTTGACTTTGTTTCAGAAGAGGCGAAAATTGCCGGCAGATATGCGGCAAGATACGTTTTGCAAGGCAAAAAAAAGAAAGATTGCGTTTTAACTGAAAATGGCAATGGCGTCAGCTACGTTTTGCCACAAAAAATAGATAAAAACGTTAGGGGTGACGTTAAACTATACTTTAGAGTGAAAAACGTGCTCAAAAATTGCGTTGTCAAAGTAAAGGACGAAGAAAAGGAAATAGTAAAAAAGCATCGCCCCGTGGTTGCGCCTGGTGAAATGGAAACTATAACTATAAGTAGCGAAATTATTAAAGAACTGAAAGGCAAAGTGACCGTGTCGTTAGAGGTGAAAAATGAAAGAAATTAAATTGACTTGTATAGAGTGCCCTTTTGGTTGTAATATTACCGTAAAACAAGAGCAAGGCAAAATAGTTGAAATAACGGGAAATAGTTGTAAAAGAGGAAAACTTTATGCAGAAAGCGAAGTCGTTTGCCCAAAAAGGGTGCTAACAACCACCGTAAAGACTACTTTTGGTGTTATGTTGCCTGTTAAAACGAATAACCCAATATTGAAAGAAAAGACCTTTGAATATCTAAAAAGAATATCTTTAATCGTGGTTGATTATCGCGCAAAAATAGGCGACGTGATTTTAGCCAACGTAGAAGAAGGAACAGACTTAATCGCAACCGACAATTTATAAAACAAAAGCACGCTACGTTTTAGCGTGCTTTGTTTGTTTTAATTAGTGTCTTTTATAAATTCCACTATGTCCTCAATATTGCAATCTAAAAAAGAACAAATTCTATCAAGAGTCTTCATTTCAATGTTTTGGTTTGCTCTCAATCTGCGAACAGTTTTACTGTCTATTCCACATTCTTCTCTAAGTTTATAGGTGGAAACACCTTTTTTATCCATGGTTGAAAATAATCTATCAAATTTAAACATTTTATCCCCCTATGATTGACATTTTATATTATGGGGGTTATAATCTTTTTTATTAAGGGGATATAATCCCCATTTTTATCAAAAAGGAGATTTTTTATGGAATTATGGAGAGAAGTTTTAATAAGTGGTTTGCAAAATGAAAACAACAAGTTAGATTATATAAATGATAAAATATTAAAGGAATTAATTGACATACAAAGTTATAGCATTTTATTGCAGATAAAACAACTATTGGAAGATGAAAAGTTGGAAGACGAGGATTGCTTTATAAAAATTGAAAAAATATTATGTAAGCTTGGAGAAAATAGTGTGTTTTGTGATAGGCATGACTTTGGTTAGAATATCCTATTAGCACCCCCACGGGGAGATTTCCCTATTAGGGAAAATGTCGACCTTGCGTCGACAAAAGGGTTGCCGTCTCGCGCTAGCGAATCAGAACCCCTTGTTTTTAATCTATTAAATGTGAATAAAAATATGCCCCACGGGGAAGCATCTACGCTTTGCTACGATGGCAGAGCCGAACGATTTGCATGCGCAAATGTTCGTTTCAACCCGTGAGTATAAAAAACAAATAAGGATGGCCGATTGACCATCCTTATTTGTTTGGCACCCCCACGGGGGAGATTTCCCTATTAGGGAAAATGTCGACCTTGCGTCGACAAAAGG
>JAZRMS010000114.1:0-3313 GCA_045647825.1 Christensenellaceae bacterium | reverse complement strand
ATAAGTTAACTTCAAAATTTCTCTTCTAACATTTTTTGCCTTTTCAGATAGTTCAAAAAATTCTTTATCACCCATACCTCAATAATCCTTTTCTATAAATTCTAAAATTAGTATACTATTTTACTAAAAAAATGTATTATTTTATAACAATTATTTTGGAAAAAACATTGCAAATAAAAATAAAGTGTGTTAAAATAAAACAGATAGGAAAAACCTATAAAAAACTTTAATCGGAATGGATGATAAAAATGAATTTTAACGATTTTTTTAAGACGGCGAAATACGTTCACGCCTCTTCCGATAATTTTTTTCCGTATATAAGAAAAACCTTTAACGTTAACGCAAAAGTAAAAAGCGCAAAACTTGTTTTGAGTGCGCTTGGCTTTTGCGATATTTTTTTAAACGGCAAAAAAATTACCGAAGATCTTTACGTTACACCACACGCAATGTATAACCCTCAATATGCAGATGAGTTTTACATTAATCCGTCTGGATTTAAGCAAGATTATTTTATTGATGAACTTGGTTATTCGGTTTACGTTTCAGAATTTGACCTAACCGACTTGATTAACGAAGGAAAGAACGCATTTTCTATGCTACTTTCTGGTGGTTGGTATTATACCGGTCCAGATAAATATAAAAACTACAGAAACTTTGGCAGACCAAAGGCTTGTTTTAGAATAGAAGTTACCCTTTCTAACGGCGAAGTTGTTGATATTGTTTCAGATGAAAGTACCAAATGGCAAGATAGCTTTTTGACCTTTGCTGGAATATTCCACGAAGAGCAAGATGAAAGAAAGGAAATTTTTGACTTCGCTCAAACTGATTATGACGATTCTAAATGGGAAAACGTTGTTGTTGCAGAGCACTATAACGATGCAAAGTTTATAAAAAACATTTGCCCACCAAATAGAGTGATAAAATATTTCACACCAAAACTAATCAAGCAAACGGCAGAAGAAAAGATTTTTGACGTTGGTGCAACGGTTACAGGTGTTGCTTATATTACTAGCGCAAGTGAAGAAGGTCAAACCATCACCATTACTTATGGAGAAGAACTAAACGAACAAGGTTTGCTAGACGATTTCCATTGTTATGAACAAAGAACTATTATCGTTACCGACAAGCGCACCGAACACGGTTTGAGAATGACTTGGCACGGATTTAGATATTTCTCTGTTAAAACGACCGGCAATCTAGATGCTATCGATAGCAAAAAAGTTTCGCTTATTCACGCAGATATAAAGAACACTTCTGAATTTAAGTGTAATTTAGACGTTGTTAACTTCCTTTATAACGCGTATATCATTACTCAACAAGAAAACTATCAATGCGGTGTTCCTTGCGACTGCCCACAAATCGAAAGAAAGGGCTACACGGGGGATGGGCAAGTGCTTTGCGAACTTGGTATTTCTCTCTTTGATAGTGAAAACCTTTATCGCAAGTGGATGAACGATATTTCCGACGTTCAAGATAGAAAAACGGGATTCGTTCACAACACCGCGCCTGTATTTGCAAGCTGTGGTGGTGGACCTGGTGGATGGAGTGTTGCAATAGTAAACGTTCCTTATGCTTTCTATAAGTTCCACGGCGACAAAGAAATTTTGGAAAAATACTATCCACAAATGAAACTTTATGCAGACTTTATGGATAGCGAATCAATAAACGGCTTGGTTTCTATCCACAAGCGCCAAGGCGCGCATTGCTTGGGCGATTGGAGTGGTCCTTACAAACCTTTCCTTCCAGAACCTTTCTGCAACAGCTGTATGTACGTTGAGGCTCTCTATCGTATGAAAGAAGTTGCTAAAATTTTGGGAAAGGAAGAAGATATTCCATCTTTCGACAAGCGCATTGAATACGTTAAGTCTTGCATTAATAGAGAATACTATAATCCAGAAACGGGCGACTATTGTGGCAACGAACAAGGCTCTAACGCGTTTGCGTTAAATATCGGCCTTGGGGATGAAAGAACGCTCAAAAACTTGGCTGATAGATACGCAGAGTATAAAGGCTTTGACACGGGTATTTTCGGCACAAAATACTTGCCAAAGATTCTCTTTAAGAACGGCTTTGCAGACGTTGCTTTGGGATTATATACTTCTGATAACGAAGTTTCTTATAAGGCTTGGATGGATAGGGGAGAAACAACCCTTATGGAAAGCTGGCTAAACACTAGAAGTCACAACCACCCAATGTTTGGATCACCTATTTTATGGCTTTACGAATACGTTTTGGGTATTCGCCAAGAAGAAGGTAGCGTGGCACATAAGAACGTTTTAATCAATCCTTCTATCGTTAAAGATATCACCGATATTGAAGGTAGTTTGTTGACAAAGCAAGGCAGAATAAAAGTTGCATATAAAAAGACGGCAGACGGAGTTGACTTCACGGTTGTTATTCCAGAAGGCGTCAATGCAAAATTCGCTTACGGCGAATATACAAAAGCACTCGTTGCTGGTGAAAACAAGTTTAGCGTGAAAATTTAGTGAATATAGCATTTTAAGATACGGGAACAAAAATTATGAGAAAACATTTTGATTTTTACGGATACAACGCACCAACGTGCGGTAAATATTATCACGATAACGACATTTATTTTCTAGGCGAAGATTTTAGAAGTGTCAAAAGATATAAAGAATATAAGGATATAGGTTTTAATCTTTGCTTGTTGCAACACGATAACGGTTACAACGGTGAAAAGTGGGATAAGTCTTCTAGCAAAAGATGTTTGGACATCTGTGAGAAGGTTGGCTTGAAAGTAATTTTAGAAGATAAAAGATTAAAAGCGCTTTGCAGAGAACCACTTCTTGTTGGCGAAGGTGGAAAGTTTAAGACTGAAGATGAGCTTATGGATTATCTTGATGAAATGACCAAGCCTTATTGCGATCACCCGGCACTTTATGCTATTCAGTTAGAAGACGAGCCAGAGTATAAGCACTTGAAGGAATATGCGCACGTATACAGAGCGTTAAAAAAACTTCTTCCTAACACAGAGTTTCAATGTAACCTTAAAAGCATAGCTTTGCATACTAGAATTGCGCCAGACCCAGAGCATTTGCAAGCTAGGGAAAAGGATTTAGAAGACTATATCCGTTATTTCCAAAAAGAAAGCGGTATTGATTATCTTATGACTGATGAATACGCTTTCCGTGGCGCGTATAAAATAACTGAGTTGGCTATACCTACTTATCAAGTATATGCAAATACTTGCAAGGATTTAGGAATTGAATTCCGTCTTGTTCTACAATCTTTCTGTCAAGAAACAGTAATGGCCGACAATTCTAAATCTGGATACGTTTCAGGGGGAGTTGAT
>JAZRMS010000113.1:0-9218 GCA_045647825.1 Christensenellaceae bacterium | reverse complement strand
AAATTATCGACGAAGCAAAACTTCCTATGAAGTTCTTTGCTTACACCCCTTGCTACCGTAAAGAAGCAGGCTCTTATAGAGCTGAAGAACGTGGTATGATTAGAGGTCACCAATTCAATAAGGTTGAAATGGTGCAATACGCTCACCCAGAACGCTCTATGGAAGCGTTTAACGAACTTGTTGACAAGGCTGCAAGCCTTATCGAAAAGTTGGGACTTCACTTCCGTGTTAGCAAACTTGCCGCAGGCGATTGCTCTGCATCTATGGCAAGAACTTATGATATAGAAGTTTGGATTCCTTCTATGGGTATTTATAAAGAAGTAAGCTCTGTTTCTAATGCAAACGACTATCAAGCAAGAAGAAACAACACCAAGTATCGCGACAGCAAGACTGGTAAACCTGCTTTCTTGCATACCCTTAACGGCTCTGGCTTGGCAACAAGCCGTGTGTTCCCTGCGTTGATCGAACAATATCAAAATGCAGACGGCTCTATCACCGTTCCAGAAGTTTTAAGACCATTTATGGGCGGTCAAGAAATTATTAAATAGATTTTAGAGCAACTAAAAAGAGTTCGGCAAAAAACCGAACTCTTTTCTATATTAGGGCTTTTTCAAATAAATAGAATATCCACCAGACTCACTGGTGGATATTTTTCGTTGCTTTTAGAAGATTGTTAAAAAAATTCCGAATAATTATTTATTAATTCCTCTAAAGTTTGGTAATCTATTAATCCCTTTCCTATTGACACCTTAAGATATTGTCCATTAACTGCATTAAAAATTTCTTCTGGTACCGAGAGAATCGCTGAAAACTCTTCATAAGTAAATAAACCATAAGCCTCAATATCTGCTAAATATTGTTGTTGATTTATTTGCATAGTTTGACCGTCAACCTCAAAAATATTTATTAGTCCAGTAGTTGCACCAGGCATTGACAACATTCCATTTACGTAAATACACAAATGTCCATAAGTAACAGGACTCCACGCCGTGGTATATTCTTCGGTTATAATTACGTTTGTTAGTTGAACTCTAATCCAAGTTAAATTACCCATTTGGTCTGTTGTTTGCTTGTTAAACCAATGTCCAATATATTGACTTGCATCTTCTCTTAAAAATACGTACTTATTCAAATCGAAATCCCAAAACGCATGCTCGTCTATCACCTTAACGTGAGTTCCATCAGAGAAATATAGATTTATTATCTTATACGTTCTTGCAGGGTCATGATCTATAAATAATATGGGCGCAACGTCAAAACTGCCTGTATGCAAGTTCCAAACCAACAACATTTCATTTCCAGTAAGCGTTTCAACAGGCACTTGCCTTCCGTCTGCTAAAGTAATCAAAGTTCCTTCTGCAACACAACTAGGCGTCACGTCATAATATAACGTTATATTCCCGTCACTATAAGTTGCCGACCCAGTATTATTAGTATCAAAAATAGCAGTTGTTCCAGTCAAATAACTAGTATGGAGTCTAAAAGTATACGTTACGGAAGCCGTATTAAAAGTTTGCCCATTAATAATCCAACTATGGAAAGTATGTCCTTCTTTTGTAGGAGCAGTTAAAGTAGTTTGATCGCCACTTACTATATTAACCGTGCCAGGCGTTAATGACGTATTACCACTATCAGATAATCCTATCACGTTATAACTTACGTTAGCTTGCAATTTTTCCCAATGAGCATATAGAACACCATTAGAATCTTGTTGCCAAGCTTCTCCAGTACTTAAAGCTTTGGTGTAATAATAACTGCCAGATTTTTGGACGGCTCCTTCAATGTAACATACTCCTTGTCCGCCCGATTGAGAATAATATCCTAAAAATTTATAATGTGTTCTAGACGGCGGGAAGTTAACTGTTATAGGCTGTCCGTATTGCACGGTAATACTTTCAGTTCTTCCGTCCCCTAAATCTAGCGTTACAGTATATTTAGATGCTTCCCAATGGGCATAGAGAGTCATATTTGCTTGCACATCCCAGTTTGACTGACTCTGCATAGATTCGTTATAATATTTTTTGCCACTGCCTCCTTGTTCAGAAAAATACCCTTTAAAAATATAACCCTTTCTTGTTGGGGCAGTAATACTCGTTCCTTGGGGCATAGGATCTCCCAAAATTACTCCGATTTGCTCTACCCCTCCACTTCCACCTTGCTTATCAAAGGTTACGACATGAGAAGTCTTTTCAATCCATTTTGCGGTAAGAGTTATATTTTGTAAACTATCAAACTTATCCCCGTTCCTATATTCCTTGCCTTGTTCATCTTCCCAACAATCAAAAAGATAAGCTGTTTTTTCAGGCGCAACAACATTAGACATAACGTCTCCGTGATAAGTATTAATAACGTTATATATTTCTTGATCGACCATTAAAGTTACTGTTATCGGTGTACAAGTTACTGTGACTGAAGTTCCTGTGAATTCATTGATATATGCTTCTCTTGCGCAGTAGGGGACGTCAATTGTTATATTGTCTGGAAAAGCTCCAAGGTCAACTTCTGGCACTTGATAAGAGTGAAAATATATTTTTTCTAAATTATTACAACCATAAAACGCTCGATTATCTATTAATGTATTTCCTTCTATATGTACTTGAATAATGTTTTCATTTTTATAAAAAGCATATTGATTTATTGTGGTAACCGTTTCCGGGATTGTTAAATTTGCTGCAACTTGACCAGAATCCACTATAGTTGTTTTTGTTTTGTTATATAATATTTGACCATTAGCACTATAATATTCGTTTTGACTAGAAACAGCTATATGTAATTTATTACAATTTGCAAAGGCTCCTACGTCTATTAAAGATACACTTGCGGGGATACTTATAGATGTTAGATTTTCACAACCTTCAAATGCATATGCCCCTATAGTAGTTATATTGTCTTTTATTACCACACTTATCAAATAAGCCTGATTAGAAAAAACACCATTTCCTATATCCGTAATATTTTTATCCACAAATGTTGCCGTTTCTTGATCATATATATTTAGTAAAGAAGGAATAACAATTCTATTAGACAAAGAGTATTTCACGTTTTCTATAGTTGTGCTATTAATTTGATAAATTAAATCCACAGTTTGGCAATCACACTCAGAACACTCTAATTTTCGATAATGATTATCTAAAACCCCTTTATCAACAAAACTATGAGTATGATTGACATCCATTCTTATTTGATAACCAAACCAACTTTCGGGCACCCAAACTAATGTTCCCGCTGCACCCCATCCATAATGAACTAAAAAGCCACTCACACCATCTAATTTTGCATATCCATATGCCACAACAACGTGAAAATTCCCCTCCAAAAGCAAATTCATTCCCAAAATAATAGGTTTTCCTGCATTTAAATCGCTATATGCTTCTGACGAAGAAAAATTTCCTGCAGTAATTGTGACTTTTTCACTAACTTCTTGTGGCGAAAACTGCGTTATAAAATTACTTGCTCCAGAGCTAACACCATATATAGTTTGTCCTAAATAAGGAATTTCGGCAAACGGAGAGAGATCAAATATCTCTTCATACACACTATTTTTTGTCCCTATTCTTAAACAACCTTGACCTTCTACAGGTACTCTATAAAGATTAGGGTGATATTCTATACTGCCATAATCTATTGCTAAAAAATCTTTTCCATCTGCTGATGCTGGTATTAAACGTCTATCACTATAATAATTGTGATATCCCAACAGCATTTGTATAGCCACGGTTGTACAGGTTCCACTTTTATTGTCTGTGGCGTCATTAACGTGATGACTTGGATTTAATAAAAAATAATTTGCGTTGGGTATGTATTTAACGTCTGTTAACTCACTTCTTGAACGTGTTATGCTAAAGTTTCCGTTATTAACACCTTCAAGTAAAATTCCACCATCACTTTTATTAAAATTATTGGTAGACATTGTTTCTTGAACGCTTTCGTTTGATATTTCTTCTGTATTAACAATATTAGTTTCAATCTCTTCTGCATATGCTGTTATATTATTTCCACATACAAAAACTGTTGATAAAAAAATAAATAAAAAAATTATTAAACTCGTCAATTTTAAAATTTTATTTTTCTTAATCATTTTAATCTCCTTGTTTATAAATCATTAATCTTAATAACATCTACATATATCGTTGCATGTTTTTGAAAATCCAATTTTTCTTCTGTGCTTAAAATAGAACCGTTAATTAAATTTACATATGTTTCATCTTTCTTTACAGCACAAATATATTCCGCAGAGCCACGACTCGATTCAAGCAAATATTTTTTGCTATTCATATTTTGAGTGACGTAATATGGGCTTTTTGTGTGTATAATCCTTTCCCCATTTTCATCAAGAAAATAAACTTTATCTCCTGTTGTTTCATCTCTTGAATATGGCGACCAAGTACTTTGCCCTTCACAATAAAAATCCGTTCTTTTATACATACTATTGCCTGCATCATTAATGTTGCAAAAAACAAATCTTGTATCTCTAAGATTAACAAATATAAAACCAAAAGGCTCAAATTCAACAAGAAAATTTTTCACTTCTTCGTTTTGGTTATATAAAGGATACACCTCAAAGCTATCATAAGTTAACGCCCAAGAAAAATCTTTGTTTTTTATTCGTTCGGTTATTCTTGCAATATGCTCTTCTTCTGTATAACTACTTGCTTTTTCACAACCAAAAGAGAAACATATACTAAACAAGCAAACAATAACCAAAACTATACTTGCTATTTTTCTCATTTTTATTTTCTCCTTGATAAACAAACTTTAACTATTATGCAACAATAAACATTGATTAAGACTGGTTAACTTCATTAAGTTTAATGCTCTTATCTTCGACATTATAAACGACTTCATAAATGGTATTGTGTCCACTCTCATATTTGGAAAACAGCTCTTTAAACATATATCCTTCAAAATAAATTTTACCATCTTTTTCAACAATTTTTGCCTTATAATCAATATAACCACTTATCCAATATTCGGCATTGTTCCCACTAATTTCAAACCCACTAGATTGTCTTATGCTACTTTCTGTAAAAATAAACACACCATTATTTAATGTGTCGTAATAATATCCGTTTTTAATGGGGCCTTTTGATTCTAGAATAGAACAACCTGAAAAACTAAGGCTTGCAATAATTAGTAAAAATATTGATAAAATTGTAGCTAATTTTTTGTATAACCTTCTCATTTTTTATTTTCTCCTTAATAAACAAACTTTAACTATTATGCAATAAACATTGATTCCACCCTTAAAATTTAAGCGAATAAAAAACGAAACGACTAGGTGATTCCAAGTAAATTCTATAATAATTATATTACAGTTATTCTTCTCTGTCAATACCCAAAAACATAGTGGGAAGCGAACGAAAAAAATTAAAAATATCCACCAGATATGCTAGCGGATATTTATCACACAAAAAACCGCCCCTTAAAAAAGGAGCGGTGATTATTTTTATTAACCTCTTGGAGAATAGTTTGGAGATTCTTTTGTGATTGAGATATCGTGTGGGTGGCTTTCAACGAGCGTTGCGTTGGTAATTCTAATGAATTGTGCCTTTTTACGCAAATCGTCGATAGTTTTCATACCGCAATATCCCATACCTGCACGGATACCACCGCACATTTGGAAAACGATTTCAGAAAGTGCCCCACGATAAGGAACTCTTCCTTCAACGCCTTCTGGAACGAGTTTTTTGTTGCCTTCTTGGAAGTATCTGTCTTTACTACCGCAAGCCATTGCAGAAAGTGAACCCATACCTCTATATACCTTAAAGCTTCTGCCTTGGTAAATTTCGATTTCGCCTGGGCTTTCCAAAGTTCCTGCAAAAAGGCTACCTATCATAACTGCTGCAGCGCCACCACCGATTGCTTTGGTGATATCGCCACTATACTTGATACCGCCGTCTGCAATAACTTTTTTGCCAAACTTTTCTGCTCTTTCAGCGCAGTCCATAATAGCGGTGAGTTGTGGAACGCCTATACCTGCAACAACACGGGTCGTACAAATAGAACCAGGACCGATACCAACCTTAACAACGTCTGCACCTGCGTCAATAAGCGCTTCGGTTGCGTCTGCCGTTGCAACGTTACCTGCAATTACAGGAAGGTTTGGATATTTAGCCTTTATGTTTTTAACCATTTCGATAATGTTCTTTGAGTGTCCGTGAGCACTATCAACGGTGATTAAGTCTACCTTGTTTTTAACTAGTTCTGCAACTCTTTCCAAAGTTCCTGCGCCAACGCCAACTGCAGCACCAACTAAAAGTCTGCCGTTCTTGTCCTTTGCAGAGTTTGGATATTGAATTGCTTTTTCGATATCCTTAATGGTGATTAAACCTTTTAAGTATCCCTTTTCATCTACTATAGGGAGTTTTTCTATTCTGTGCTTTCCAAGAATTTTTTGAGCCTCGTCAAGCGAAGTACCAACAGGAGCAGTAACCAAGTTTTCTTTGGTCATGACGTTGCTTATCGGTTGCTCAAAATTGCTTTCAAAACGAAGGTCACGGTTGGTCAAAATTCCAACGAGTTTTCCTTCTTTAGTAATAGGAACACCGCTAATGCGATATTTTTCCATTAATTTAAGCGCGTCGCTAACCATATTGTCTGGCTCTAAAAAGAAAGGATCGGTTATAACGCCGTGTTCACTTCTCTTTACTCTGTCAACGTGTTGGGCTTGCTCATCTATACTCATATTCTTGTGGATGATACCCATACCACCTTCTCTTGCGATTGCGATTGCAAGGCGAGATTCAGTAACCGTGTCCATTGCCGCTGACATGATTGGAATATTAAGCGTAATTCCGTCAGTTAGCTTAGTAGATAAGTTAGCCATGTTAGGCGTGATATCACTCGCTTGTGGAACTAGCAATACGTCGTCAAAAGTTAAGCCTTCTTTGATAATAATACCCATGTTTTTCTCCTTTGGTTTATCCGTTAATTAAAGTATCAATATCCGCAATATCGTTCGTTGCAATATCTAACTCTTCTAAAGAGAGATTTGCAAGCTGATTCTCTATTGCTTGTTTTATTTTTTCAAGTTGAATGTCCGTTACGCCGTCTATACTAATAAGCGCTCTAAACGGATTAAATTCTCCATAGCCACTTGCAACGGCACTAGCACAAAAAGAAATTGCGCTATCTTCTTGCCCCAAAACAAAAAGCGCCTCTGCATATAGACCGTTATAGTAATCTTTTACGGGGATTAAAGAGTTTGAGGAATCTATTGAAGAACAATATTCACTAAACCCTTGGCTCAACACCATTTTTCCCAAATAGTCTTTTGCCTTTTCGGTGTCATTTTCAAAATCTAGTTTATCTATCAAAAGTGCAAGATCATCTAAACTTTCGGTTTTTGAATATTGACTTTCATAAAAATAAACGGATGCAGAATAAGCCCCCATATCGCTAAACATGTTGCCAAGCACTTTTGGACTAAATAACGCAAAAGCACCAAAGGTAACAGCAAGCAAGCCGACTATTACGGCAAGAGTTATTGCAATCGTTTTCCCTACAAGTTTACTCAAATTATTTCCCTACAAAAAATTAATTTTTACTATTTTATCAAAGATAAAAGAAAAAATCAATACTTTACACGCAAAATTTTATTTTATTTCGTAATTGATTTGATTTTTCTTTCATAGAATAGCAATAAAGGTGGTATCTATGAAAAAATTTGCATTTATTTTATCTTTTTTGTTTTGTTTATCTTTCCTTTTCGGCTGTAACGGAAAGCCAACCCTGATAGAAAACCTTTCTGAACTTCGCACGGACGTTTTTTACGGCGAAAGTGAAAACTACAAACTGAAAGCAAGCTACGGCTTTAAGGAAAGTCCTTTTATCAACGACGGCAAAGTCGGAAAAACCGAATATGCTTTAGAATTCCGTTTGCTTGAAAAAACTGACGACGCCTCTTATTCTATTTCATTTCCACTTAATGGTTCAATGGTTAGCGCAAACTTTTCACCAAACCCTGTTTCGCACGTGCTTTGCGCTAGGGTGCAAACAGAAGGCTTTAAGGAAAAAGAATTTTCTGTTACGATAAGTTGTGGTGGCAATCAAGAAACAATCGTTCTAAAATCACTTTTGCCACAAAACACCATAACTTTTGATAAAGCACTTTCAAGCCTTTATAATGGTCAAAAAGACTTTATAGACACTCTTTACGACCAAAACGGAAACTTTAACGCAGAAATTTATTTAAGAGTGCTTGTTAAAGACCAAAAACCATATTGGTATGTGGGGTTAGCGCGCGGTAATAACGACTTAAAGGCGCTTTTAATCGACGGACTTGACGGAAAAATTTTGGCTATTAGAGAGATATTTTAATTTATAAAATGAAAAGCCGACCAAAAGTCGGCTTTTTACTATTCTTCAATTATATATGCTTTTTTAATAACGACAGGCTCTACAGGAACGTCGTCATAATAAGCCCAAGAAGTGGTTTTTACGGTTGAAATATCAACTGCAACTTTCAAACTTTCTTCGTCACAAACTTTTCCAAACGCAGCATATTGCGCGTCCAAATGTGGTACGTCGTCAACGCAGATAAAGAATTGAGAAGATGCAGAATTTGGCATCATTGTTCTTGCCATTGAAAGAACGCCTGGGCCGTGGTGAAGATCGTTTTTAACGCCGTTCATTGCAAATTCGCCCTTGATAGTTCTTGGCGCGTTCTTTTGTTTTAGCCCGCCTTCCCAAGAAAAACCACCACCTTGAATCATAAACCCTGGGATAACACGGTGGAAACATAGTCCATCGTAAAAACCCGTCTTTACTAAATCAATAAAGTTTTCTACGCTTAGTGGTGCGTGTTCTGGATAAAGTTCTGCATTTATTTTCTTTCCGTTTTCAAATTCAAAACAAACTTTAGTCATAGTTTTCTCCTATTTTATGTTTAACGAGCAAACACTAAGCAGTTAGCCAAGTATTGCCGAATGTATTACTCCTTTTGTAAAAGGCTAAGAAGCAAGCAAGACAAGGCTCGCGAAGCGTTTGGGATGAGATAGAACGTCTGTTCATCGAAGTCCAAACGTTAAGCAGTTAACGCAGTATTGCGTAGCTTATTAGCGTTTTACGTTATAACTGTCTTTAAGCGAAACTATTTCACTAACGATTTCCTTTCCCTTAACGTTAAGACGCTTAAAGTAACCCGTTCTCATTAATTGATAAGGGGTATCTGGTGCGTTTTCAAACACGTATGGCTCTACTTTGCCGTTAAATATCTT
>JAZRMS010000112.1:0-2046 GCA_045647825.1 Christensenellaceae bacterium | reverse complement strand
ATAGCGGAAGTATGAAATTTACTGTTTTTATAATCAATCAAATTGATAAAACTATCCACACTTTCAAAACGCGCTATTACTTCTCCCAGCTCGCGGATAAGTTTTTCTTCTATTTCAATAAATTTTTCTGAAGTTAATTCTTTTACGTTGATGGTTTTTGCGTAACTTCTAACCAATTTGTCCATATCTTCATCGCGCAGTCTCCTCAACCACAGCAAAATATCCGACGTATATTTACTAGGATTATCCTTCCCTTTTAAGTTGTTGAATACAGTTAAAATTACCTGGTCTTGATATTTATATAACAGAATATTTAAGACCTCTTGCGGCGACAATTCTTTTCTGTTTAATAATTGTTTGGTGAAACTTTTTATTCTTGAATGTAAACTCTGCAAACTATTAAAAAGTTCATTTGTATTTTTTACGATTTGTTCAATTAATGCCTTTGCCTTATCTATGTCAAATTCTTTTAATGTATTATAAATTATATAGAAATACCCTGTATATTCTAAAGGCTCGTCGTTATTTGCTATTATTTTCTTAAACGTATCAAGGATTGAAATAGCGGCATCCGACAAAGAAACTACTATTTCAAAACCATTCGCATTATCTTCCTCTATCCATCCACTTTTTTTAAATTGACGAAGCTTGTATACCGCCTTATCTTTCGCAGATTTTTCAGCCAAACTTAAATTATCCTCATCATCAAACTCTTCAAAAGGACGGCCTTTAATATATGAAGTTACTTTGTCTATCAAATCTTCTTTAGGAATCGCTTGTTGTCTCTCATCGCTAACAAAAATATCGTAAATAGTTGCCAACAAATCATAGTTAGTACGTCTATCCTTCCTCTCAAAGACGGAAAACATTTTATTGTTAATAACATCAAATAAATTTTCCACACTTATCTCCTTGTATAAAGCTTGCTTCCCTTATTTTAGCACAGTAAATATGACAACTTCCGTCATGTTTACAGAAATATTTATAAAACTTTTTATTTTATTCTTCTAAAACGCCGATACGCGCAGAAATTATTTCTTTCAAACGACCTTTTATGTTTTCAGCCAAATACGATTCATCCGTCATAGAAAGCAAAGCTTCTTTTTCTTGGATAACCTTTGAAAGCAATTTTTCTGCAGTAACGCTTTCTATGCCGATTTCTTCTGCGAACGATAAGAAGTCTTTTCTCCTAATTTTGCGTTTCTTTTTGCACATGGTTAAGGCAAATTCTTCTTCGTCTTCGGGCATAATCGCGTTGACGGGCAGTAAATCGTATGCGCTAGACAAGACGTATTCGCCACTCCCTTCTGCTTTTTCTATCATGGAAAAGTTCTTCAAGTGCATATCCGTATTGCCGATAACGATCGAGAAAACTAACCGCAAATACAGTTCCGTTAAATCGAATTTCGCCATGGACGAATACTTTTTAATAACTTTCGCGCAACGCTCGTACGAGCCTTTATACTTATCTTCCGTCAAACGCTCTTCGAGTTGACAAAAATCTTCCATCGCCAGCATTTGCATTTTGCCGTCCACGTTTGCCCTATCAATTCTCTTGGTGATATAGGCAAGTTCGCCTCCACTATTCATCTTAATCAACGCAAACGGCACGGTTTTAATCCCAACCTGTTTTGCCATTTGCATAACCAAGTATTCGGCTTCGGGCAAGGTCTCGTATTCTTCCGTTTGGGGTTTCAAAATATACCCCGTAGGATAGTTGACAAGCGTAAGTCTTGGCGACGTGCCCTCCGTTAAATGCAACGACAATTTCTTTTGCACGCCGGGAACAGTAAACCCCTTGTTCGTACTTTCTTCGGCAAGCCGTTTTAACGTTTCTTCCGATATGTCTAATATCGGCAACTTATTACCACCGAAAAACGCTTTCACACATTTTTTATGCCAACCGTTTTCCACTTCTTCTATGGACGTTTTGGGCGTAAATTCCCTGCCACAACATAAACATTTCATAGTTTTTCACCCCTTACGCTCACGTTCCCTACCGCATCCTTACAAGCAACCAAAAGCACACCGAACCTATCGCTCGGT
>JAZRMS010000111.1:0-4189 GCA_045647825.1 Christensenellaceae bacterium | reverse complement strand
CTTCAGGCGTGTCTATCGGGCACATTCTACCATAGTGAGAGTGGTGAACGTCACGCACTTCAAAGGTTGCTCTATCACGGTTAAGACCGCCAGGTCCTAACGCAGAAAGTTTTCTCTTGTGGGTAAGTTCTGCAATCGGGTTGGTTTGGTCCATAAATTGTGAAAGTTGTGATGAACCAAAGAACTCTTTAATAGCAGAGCTTACAGGGCGAACGTTAATAAGACCTTGTGGAGAAACTTCCTTTGGATCTTGCGTTGCCATTCTTTCCTTGATAACTCTTTCAAGTCTTGCAATACCGATACGGAATTGGTTTTGCAAAAGTTCGCCAACAGAACGAACACGACGGTTGCCAAGGTGGTCGATATTGTCAACGGTGTTGAAATCAAATGCTAAATCTAGGTTAACTGAAACTGATGCAACGATATCGTCTACCGTGATATGCTTGTGATTTAACTTATCCATCAAAGGACGGAGAGTTTTTCTATCTTCTGCCGTAAGCTTTTCTGGAAGTTCTTTTTCAATCAAATCGTAGAAAGCAAGGCAAGATTCAACGAATTTAATTCTAACTTCTTTAGCCTTTTCTTCGTTCTTCTTGTCTTCTGGCTTTTCTTCACTTGCAGGGATATTAGATCTGTCTGCAATGTAGTAAATGTCGTTGATTTCTTTCTTTAAGATTTCAGCAGCGCCTTCTACCCCGTTTTCTCTAGCACAGTCGCAAACTTGCTTACTGAACGAAAGCGTTGGGTAATAAACGTAATCCAAAAGTCCAAAGAATTTAGGGTCGATACCCACAACTTCCTTAAAGCTTACTACGTTGTTTGCAATAATTTTATGTTTTTCGCCGTTAACACTAGCGTAGAATTCGTTGATACCTGCGTTTTGGATAGCTTCTGCAGTAGATTTATCAATAACCATACCAGCAGTAGCCAAAACTTCGCCGTCTGGACTAATAACGTCTTCAAACGATGTTAAACCAGCGATTCTTGCACCTAGTCTTAAACGCTTGTTGAATTTATATCTACCTACCCTTGCAAGGTCGTAACGGCGAGCATCAAAGAACAAGTTCTTAAGATGTTGCTTAACTGCTTCGTCAGTTGGGATTTCACCCGGACGAAGACGACGATATAATTCAATAAGACCGTCGCTTTCAGATTTGCAAGTATCTTTTGACGCCGTGTCGGCAATCATCTTGTTGCCATCAAACAAAGTGTTGAGCGCATCGTCACTTCCAAAACCTAAAGCACGAAGAAGTACGGTTGCCGTGAGCTTTCTAGTTCTGTCAACGTGAACCCACAAAACGTTTTGTGCGTCTTGTTCGAATTCAAGCCAAGCACCTCTAGAAGGAATAACGGTCGTGTCGAAAAGTTTCTTTCCCGACTTGTCCATTTCAGAGCCGTTGTAAACGCCTGGAGAACGAACGAGTTGAGAAACGATAACTCTTTCTGCGCCGTTGATGATGAAAGATCCGTTGTCGGTCATAAGTGGGAAATCGCCCATGAAAACTTCTTGGTCGATAACTTCGTCAGTAACCTTGTTAACGAGTCTTACTTTAACGCGCAAAGGAAGCGCAAAAGTAGCATCACGGTCGCGACACTCTTTTTCGTCGTACTTTGGTTTGCCGTCAAGATTGTAATCCAAGAAGTACATCTCAAAGTGGTCAGAGTAGTCGGTAATTGGTGAAAAATCTTCAAGCACTTCGCCGATGCCTTCTTTAATGAAAGCGTCGTAGGAGTCTTTTTGGATTTTGACAAGATAAGGAAGTTCTATTGCCTCTTTGATTTTGCTGAACGTTCTTCTCGTGATCTTGCCTGATTGAATTTCGGGTAGTATTCGTGTCATCAAAACACTCTCCTTAAAAAATTTTAATTTTTTTGCCGATTCGGTTTACAAAACTTAAATTATGTTCTATAATTTACCTTGTCGGAAAGATTAACACCGTTTTTAGCCGTATTTTCGCCCGAAAATTCGGCAAAAAACGGCGAATTTTTGGCAAAAAGGCGATAAAAGTCGATATTAACCTATCATAATGCATTGTATAATGTTATCCTAAAAAATCAAGATTGTCAAGCAAATAATGGAAATTTTTTAAATTATTTTATTTTTGCTTGTTTTTCGACCTTTTTTTGCAAAATTTTGAGGTAAATATGAGAATTGACAAATTTTTGAAAATTTCTAGAATTTTAAAGAGAAGAACGCTTGCTCAAGAGGCTTGCGACGGTGGAAGAGTTTGTGTTAACGGGCGCTCTGTAAAACCTTCGCAAAACGTTAAGATAGGCGATATTGTGGAAATCGCTTTTAATAGCGGACTAGTAAAGTTTGAAATTTTGAACATAAAAGAAACTGTTAAAAAAGAAGAAGCGGAAAATCTTTACCGCATAATCACGGAGTAGTTATGAAAGTTACACTTGTCCTTGCGTGCGCGGGCAAAGGCACGCGCGTGGGTTACAATATTAATAAATTGCTAGTCCCCGTTAATGGAACAACTTGCTTGCAAAAAACCCTTAACGCGTTTAAGGCAACCAACCTTATTGACGAATACATAGTAACGGCGTCTTATGAAGATTTTAGCACGGTAGTTGGTTTAGTTGGTGCAACTGCCAAAGTCGTTATGGGTGGGCAAACCAGAACGCAGTCAATAAAAAACGCCCTTCACTTTTGTGAGGACGGAATAGTTTTAATACACGACGGCGCAAGACCTTTCGTTAGCGAAAAAATTATTAAGGATTGTATTGAAAGCGTTTTAGCGCACGGCTCTGCAATTACTGCTTTCCCTTCTCGCGATACTATTTTATCGGCAAAAGATAATGGCGAAATCTCTTCTTATCTTGGAAAGAGCGGACTTTATTCTGCGCAAACACCACAAGCCTTTTTCGTTAAGGATATAAAAAAGGCATACGACTTTACAGAAAATAAAACTTTTAACGACGACGGCGAAGTTTATAAAGAATTTATCGGCACGCCTTATATCGTTATGGGAAGTGCAGAAAACGTTAAAATCACTTTCCCAGAAGATATGGCGCTTTTAGACAAAAAAGAAAGTCGCTTTGGCGTTGGGTTTGATTGCCATAAACTTGTTGAAAATAGAAAACTTATTCTTGGTGGTATCACTATCCCCCACGATAAAGGGCTTTTGGGACATTCTGATGCAGACGTTTTAACGCATGCTATTATGGATGCTATCCTATCTTCTCTTTCTATGCGCGATATAGGCTATCACTTTAGCGATAAAGACCCACAATATAAAGATGCAGACAGTATGAAACTACTTGCTAAAGTGCTTGAAATGATAGATAAAAAAGGATACGTTGTTAAAAGTGTTTCTGCAACCATTATGGCAGAAAAACCAAAACTATTAAACCATATCCCCACTATCACGGAAAATCTTGCAAAAGCACTCTCTTTACCACTAGATAAAGTTGGCATAGGCGCAACTACTTTAGAAGGCTTGGGATTCGTTGGCAGAGAAGAAGGAATTTGCACTCACGCAACTGCAGTTGTAGAAAGTAAATAAATTTAAAAGGATAAAAGCGTTGGCTATCAAGCCAACGCTTTTTTAATCTAAAATTTTAAAACTAAACAGCGCAGTTATCTAAAATAATTGCGCGTTTAAGCTATACTAATCAAAATCAATTAGTCTTTCTTTTCTTTCTTGGTTACGTCAACTACCATTTTGCCGTCATAATAACCGCATTTTGGGCAAACTCTATGAGAAGCTTTGAGTTCGTGACATTGTGTACATTCTGAAAGGTTGGGAGTTTCCAACTTCCATTGAGCAAATCTGGTGTTAGTTCTTTGCTTTGACGTTTTACTTTTCTGTACTGCCATTTTTATTTACCTTCCCTATTTGTTTTTACATTTACATTGATCTTGATTTAGGTTAACCCCACAATCAGGGCAAATCCCCAAGCAATCTTCTTTGCAGAGAAAACTTATCGGATTATTCATCAAAATCAAATCGTCGACAATCCTTGTTAAATCGACCGTGTCGTTCTTTACTGGGTAACCCTCTTCGTCGTCTTGATCAACCGACTCCGAAAACTCCACCAAATAGTCTTGTTCCGTTCGCGTTAAACATCTGGTGCAGTCAGCAACGATAGTGAAAACCACTTCCCCTTCGATAAACGCAGAGTGCTCACCTGTTAAAGTGACCGTTCCGTTTACCTTTACTTCTTCCTTAAACTCTGCGCC
>JAZRMS010000110.1:0-1759 GCA_045647825.1 Christensenellaceae bacterium | reverse complement strand
TAGGGGCATTATCAAAGAACTCCGTCAAATGGGCGCAACTGATAAGTCAACCATTATAATCGGTGGCGAAGAATTCGAATTCGTAGATTAGGGTTAAGGCTCTTCAACCAACAACGGCTAAAACTAACCAACCGTGTTTGTTTTATAGCCTTATGGAAAGAAAAGAAATAATAACAAAGCAATAAAGGAAAAAAATATGTTAACATCAAAACAAAGAAGCAATTTAAGGTCAATTGCACAAAAAATTCAACCGATAACACAAGTGGGTAAACTCGGCGTTAACGATGCGCTTATCGATAGCCTTGATAAAGCAATAGAAAAGCGTGAAATTATAAAGATTACCGTGCTTGAAAATTCTGAACTTCTCCCAAGAGAAGCCGGCGAAGAAATAGCCCAAAAACTAGGCGCTGAATTCGTTTGCGCAACGGGTAGAAAACTCGTGTTTTATAGACGTAGCCTAAACGAAAAAATCGAACATATAGAGTTTTAAGGGATAAACAAAGGGGGAAATATGAATAAAAAACTTATAGCAATTTTTAGTTTATGTATAATATTATGCACTGCTTTGGGGCTAACTGCTTGCGTTAAAGAGCAGGCAAAAGTAGAAGAAGAACCACCTAAAAAGGAAGTTTTCCGATATACGCTAATAAATAACAACACTGAATATAAACTAAGTGAGTATATTGGCGAGCCAACCCAAGTTGATATCCCAGAAACCTATAATGATTTGCCCGTTACCACTATTGGGGAATACGTGTTTTCTTTTTGCGAGTCGCTAACGAGCGTAACTATGGGCAAAAACGTGACCACTATTGGTAGTAATGCGTTTGAAGGTTGCTCTTCTTTAACAAGTATAATAATCCCAAATAGCGTGGCTATTATCGGTGAAGAAGCATTTGTAGGTTGCTCTTCTTTGCAATATAATGAAAAAGACGGACTTAAATACGTGGGCAATGATAATAACAAATATTTCTATCTTGCAGGCGTTGTTTCAACCGATATTACTTGTGCAACTATAGATGATAATTGCAAGGTTATCGGCGGATATGCTTTTGCTAATTGCACGGCTTTGACTAGTGTTACGATAGGAAATAGCGTAACGACTATTGGCGATAGCGCTTTTGAAGGTTGCTCTTTATTATCAAATATAACCATTCCAGACGGCGTAAAGACTATTGGCATAAACGCTTTCAAAGGTTGCAAATATACCGCAAGTGAAAACTTAAATTATCTAGGTAACGAAGATAATCCTTATTTAGTGCTTGTTAGCGCTACGGATAAAACCTTATCATCTTATAATATAAACCCAAACACAAAATATATTAGCAACGCATTTGAAGGTTGTTTTTTCTTGTCAACGATAACTATTCCAGACGGCGTAAAAACCATTGGCAAAAGTGCCTTTCGCGATTGCGAGTTGCTAACGAGCATGATTATTCCAGATAGTGCAAATGCTGTTGGCGACTATGCTTTCTCTTATTGCAAAAACTTAAAAAGCGTGGATATAGGAAACGGCGTAACCATTATCGGCAAATATGCGTTTGATGGTTGTTTTGTATTAACGGATATAACGCTAGGGGATAGTTTAACTACTATCGACGAATCAGCGTTCGCTTGGTGTGAGAGATTAAAAACTATAACGATTCCAGACAGCGTAAAAACTATTGGTAAATACGTTTTCTATTTTTGCTATTCATTAAATAGCGTAGTGCTAGGAAATGGTGAAGTCGGAGGCCAAGCGGTCTTAGGAAGACAAAAT
>JAZRMS010000109.1:0-13005 GCA_045647825.1 Christensenellaceae bacterium | reverse complement strand
AGGGAATTACTAAATTTAGGGCTATATATTTCGTTTGCTGGACCTTTAACATTTAAAAACGCAAGAAGTTTGCCAGACGTTGCAAAGTTTGTGCCGATTGATAGATGTTTGACAGAAACGGATTGTCCTTATCTTGCGCCTCATCCATTAAGGGGAACTGTAAACACACCTAAAAACGTTTCTTTGGTTACGGCAAAATTAGCCGAAATTAAAGAAATAGAAATAAGCGAGTTTGCTAGTATTGTAATGCAAAACGCAAAAAGACTTTTTACAAAATTAAATTAAAACAAAATAAAGCCGAAAATTTCTTCGGCTTTATTTTGAAATATCTCAATCGTCATTAGTAAAAACGCGATGTTTAGTAAAGAATTTCTCTTTACGATAATATTATGTTTAGATTTAGCATTTATATACGCTGATCGAAAAGGTAAATTATGGAAAAATCACTAAAATCACTTTTAACTGAACATGGGTTTTCGTTTAAAAAGGCTTATGGTCAAAACTTTTTGACTGATAGAACACTTTTAGATGAAATTGTTGAAAAGGCAGGGATAACTGAAAACGACGTTGTTTTAGAAATAGGTCCAGGGGCAGGCGCTTTAACAACTTCTCTTGCAAAAAAAGCCAAAAAAGTGCTTTGTTATGAAATTGATAAGAACTTAAAACCCGTTTTAGAAGAAGTGTTGTCGCCATTTAATAACGTTGAAGTTGTGTTTAACGACGTTATGAAAACCGATTTGGAAGAAATAGAAAAAAAGCTAGGCGAAAAATACGTTTTAGTTGCTAACTTACCATATTATATAACAACGCCTATTGTTATGCGCTTTTTAGAGCAATCTAAAAACATAAAGGCAATGGCTGTTATGGTTCAAGAAGAAGTTGCTCTCCGCTTTGCGTCTAAAGTGGGAACTAGTGATTACGGTGCTATTACGGTTGGCATTAATTTAAGGGGAAGTGCTGAAATTGCAATAAAAGTTCCAAGACATATGTTTACGCCTGCGCCAAACGTTGATTCTGCAGTTATAAAGATAACGATAGAAGAAAATAAATTTGATGGTGTTGACCTTAAAAAGGTTAGGGACGTTGTTAGAATTGCGTTTTCTAGTAGAAGAAAAATGTTAGTAAATAATTTAATAAACGGCTATAAAATTTCGCGTGTAGATGCAGAAGAATTGCTTAACAAAACAGGTGTTGAACTTACCGTTCGTGGTGAAAATCTTTCGGCAGAACAATTTGTGAAATTATCTAACGTTATAAGTGAAAAAGGGATTTAGAAATGACTGAAAAAAATAGACTTGTTCTTGCAAGTGGAAATGCACACAAGATAAAAGAAATTCAAGATATGTTGCCAGAGTTTGAAGTCGTTGGCTATAAAAGTTTGGGATTTGACTTTGAAATTGAAGAAGATGGCAAAACATTTTATGAAAACGCGCTTATAAAAGCAAAAGCTGTTAGTGATGCTCTTAATTTGCCTGCTCTTGCAGACGATAGTGGTATTTGTGTTGACGTTCTTGACGGCGCGCCAGGGATTTATAGTGCAAGGTATGCAGGGGACGGAGATGACGTGCATAATAACGAGCTTTTGCTTAAAAATCTTGAAGGTGAAAATAATAGAAAGGCAAAGTTCGTTTGTTGTATGGTTATGTATTTCCCAGACGGAAAAATAGTTACGGCAACGGGGGAAACTCACGGAAGTATTTTACACTCTGCCGAAGGACAAAATGGATTTGGCTATGACCCAATATTTTTTAGCGACGATTTAGGGAAAAGTATGGGTATTGCTACAAAAGATGAAAAAAATTCAGTAAGTCATAGATTTAGAGCAATTAAAGAACTAAAAAACAAATTATGAAAACAGCCGTTATAATTTCAGACACGCACGGAAATTTTCGCGCTATTGATAAACTTTTGCCTATTATGATGGAAAACGATCACGTTTTTCATTTAGGGGATTGTGAAAAAGATATATGGCAATATCGAAAGGAATTAAACAATAAAATCTTGTCCGTTAGTGGCAATTGTGATGGTGGTGGAAGTGAAGAAGTTGTTGAAATAGAAGGGGTTAAAATTTTGTTAACTCACGGCAATAAATACGGTGTTAAAGAATCATTATATAAATTGTCGTTAAGAGCAAAAGAACTTGGCGTTTCAACCGTGTTTTATGGACATACGCATTTATCGGACATAAAGGTTGTTGATGGGGTAAGTTTTGTTAACCCAGGTTCGCTTTCAAACTTTGGTGTTAAATCTTATTGTTACGCTGTTTTTCATCAAGGGAAAGTTGTTTGCAAGATTGTGGACGTTGATTAAAGGATGAATATGAAAATTATTGATAATATTGATTTGTTGATAGGAAATACTCCGCTTTTTGAGCTTAAAAACGTTTGTGCTGAACTAGGAATAAGTTCTAAAATTTATGCTAAACTTGAAAAGTTTAATCCTGCAGGAAGTATAAAGGATAGAACTGCAAAGTTTATGATAGACGATGCAGAAAAAAATGGGAAACTCAAAAAAGGCGGAACGATAATAGAGCCTACTAGTGGCAATACGGGAATAGGTCTTGCAATGCTTGGTGTTGCAAGGGGTTATCGCGTAATTTTGACAATGCCAAATACAATGAGCGAAGAAAGAAAAAGTTTGCTTTCTGCATACGGTGCGGAATTAGTTTTAACAGATGGTGCGCTTGGAATGGCTGGGGCTATTAAAAAAGCAGAAGAATTGCAAAAAGAAATAGATGGTAGTATTATTTGCGACCAGTTTTCAAACAAAGCAAACGTTTTTGCGCATTATAATACTACAGGTCCTGAAATTTGGGCTGATACTGACGGGAATATCGATTGCTTTATTGCTGGGATAGGAACGGGGGGAACTTTAACGGGAACTGCAAAGTTCTTGAAAGAAAAAAACAAAAACGTGACGACTATAGGCGTAGAGCCAAAAAGTTCACCTTTAATTAGTGAAGGGAAAAGTGGGGCACATAAAATTCAAGGAATAGGCGCAAACTTTATTCCCGAAAATTACAATTCATCCGTTTGTGACAAAGTTGTTGCAGTTTCAGATGAAGATGCTTATGCATTGACAAAGCTTGTTGCAAAAAAAGAAGGTTTGCTCGTTGGGATATCTTCTGGCGCTGCCTTAAAAGTTGCAATAAATTATGCAAAAGAGAAAGGAAATGAGAATAAAAAAATAGTAGTAATTTTTCCTGACTCTGGGGAAAGGTATATTTCTACCAAAGTGTTTGATTAATTACTACGACGTAAATACTATATATTAAACAAAACAAAAAAGCCACCTAAAAGGTGGCTTTAATTTTTTAAAAGAAATTAAGCTCTTTCAACTTTTCCGCTCTTTAAGCATCTGGTGCAAACGTATTCTTTAGAAACAGTTCCGTTTGCGTTTTTAACGCTTACTTTTTGAAGGTTTGCTTCATATAATTTTGGGGTTTTACGGTTAGAGTGGCTAACCAAGTTGCCAGAAAGTTTACCTTTACCGCAAACGCTACATACTTTACTCATATTATTATCCTCCGATTTGGCTTGAATTATTATTTAACACCAAATACTCTAACATATTCTTGATTAAAAAGCAACAAAAATTAACAAGATTTAATAAATTTTTATATTAAAATTATCTAAAAGTATTTTTTTTGAAATATTTATTTTATATTGTTGCAAAAATAACATAAATATAGTAAAATGTATAATAGTAAAGTGAGGTCACTATGTCTGTTAAAACTAAAAACATTTACGGAAAGATATTAATATCTGATAAAACAATCGAAAGGTTCGTTTCCCATGTGGCAATGGACTGTTATGGTATTGTCGGTTTTTCTTCCAAAAATATATTAGATGCAGTGCGTAGTTTTTTAAGGTTTGGGTCTTACGCGAAAGGGGTTAAGGTTCATTCTAGTGGTGATAGAATGTGTATTGATCTTACCGTCAACGTTAAGTACGGCGTATCTATAAAAGCTGTGGTTGAAGCCTTGAAAGAGTCTATTAAATATAAAGTTGAACGCTTTACTGGAATGATTGTTGACATTATTAACGTTAAAGTTATGGGTGTCAAGATATAAAAGTAATAATGGAATTTTTTCCTTAAGTTAAGGAGTTAATTTATATGCAAAAAACAATAAACGGAGCATTGCTTAGGTCAATGTTTTTGACTGCAGCAAAGTTGCTTGAAGTAAATAGAGTACAAGTAGATGCGTTAAACGTTTTCCCTGTTCCAGACGGAGATACGGGAACAAATATGTCGCTTACTTTTCAATCGGCTATTAAAGAACTTGCTAATTGCAGAAGTAATAAAATCCAAGCGATTACGGAGGCTGTTTCTAAAGGTGCGCTTCGTGGCGCAAGAGGAAATTCTGGCGTTATTTTGTCGCAAGTTATAAGAGGTTTTTGTAACACCGTTGCAAAAAGTGAAGAAATTGATACCAAATTGTTTGCTCAAGCATTAAAGACTGGTGCTGAAATAGCGTATGGTGCAGTTTCTAAACCTAAAGAAGGAACAATGCTCACCGTTGCAAGAATGGTTGCTGAACACGCGCAAAATGTTCGTGGTAAATGCAAGGATTTTGATTCTTTCTTCCCAGAAATTTTAGATGCTGGCAACAAAGCAGTAGAGCTTACACCGTCACTTCTTCCCGTACTTAAAAAGGCAGGGGTTGTTGATGCTGGTGGTAAGGGACTTATGTATCTTTACGAAGGTATGTTCAAGGCGTTTAATGGCGAAAGCGTTAGCGAAGAAGTAGTTATTTCAGACGTTCCTAGTACCGAAACAGTTATGGAACACGCAGATGTAATGAGCCTTGGAAATATTGAGTTCGCTTATTGTACGGAATTTTTCATTATCAACTTAAAGAAAGTAACTACTTTAGCCGATATTGAAAGATTGCGTGAAAAATTAATGGAAATGGGGGATTCAGTTATCGTTATTGGTGACCTTGAATTCGTTAAAGTCCACGTTCACACTAACGAACCTGGTAAAGCTCTTACGGAAGCGCTTAAACTTGGTGAACTTGATAGATTAAAAATCGAGAATATGTTAGAGCAAAATCGCGCTCTAATAAAGAAATACGAAGAAGAAAAGAAACCAATGGGAATGATGGCTGTTTCTGCTGGTGACGGTATTACCGGAATATTTAAGGATTTGATGGTTGATGCCGTTATCGAAGGTGGCCAATCAATGAACCCATCTGCAAACGATATTGCAAACGCAATTGCAAAAATCAATGCAGATAACGTTTTTGTTTTCCCTAATAATAAGAACATAATTCTTGCTGCAGAACAAGCGAAAGCTTTGGTAGAAAAGAAAAAAGTTCACGTTATTCCTACTAGAGACGTGCCACAAGGCTTTGCTGCGGCGCTTGCATTTAATCCAGATTTAAGTGTAGACGAAAACAAAGCAAATATGATTCATGCGCTGGACTCTGTTACCGTTGGTCAAGTTACCTATGCTGTAAGAAACACCAAGCTTTATGGTTTTGACCTAAAAGTTGGCGATATTATGGGACTTGATAATAAAAAGATTCTTGCCAAGGGCGACGATATTCATGAAGTAACCTTGCAACTTATTGAAAAATTAAGAAGTAGTGAAGAAATCATCACTCTTTACTACGGACAAGAAGTGGAAGAAGAAGATGCTGTTAAACTTCAACAAGCAATTGCGGAAAAATATCCAGAGTGCGACGTTGATATTCACTACGGCGGTCAACCTATTTACTACTACTATATAGCATTAGAATAAAAAAGGGGGGAAGAGCAATCTTCCCTCTAATCATTATATATAATATATGGAATTAACAAAGATACGCGGAATAAGCGAAAAGAGAGAAGAAGAGTTTAATAAGCTTGGAATTTTTGATACTGCCGATTTGGTTCGGTATTTTCCGCGCACATATCTTGATTTAAGAGAAAAGCAATTTTTGAAATATTCTTATCACAACGATATTGTTCTAACCGTAGGTAAAATAATGTCTATGCCAATGACAAGGTATTTTAAGCGCGGTGGAATGGTTAAAATTGTTTGCGAACAAGAAGGGTTTATATTTTCAGTAGTTTGGTTTAATCAACCTTACGTTGCAAGTAAATTAAAAGTTGGCGAAGAATATTTGTTTTATGGCAGAGTTCAAAACAAATCTGGGGAAACAAGTTTGGTTAATCCATCCTTTGAATTATGTGAAAAAGCGTTTAGATTAAAGGGTATTGTTCCACAATATTCATTAAAGGGCTCGCTAAATCAAAAGGTCGTTAGAGATGCGGTTAGGTTGTCTGTCGATCTAGAGAAACCAAAGAGCATAATCCCTATAAATTTACAGGCGAAATATGAACTTTCAGATTTGTATTCTGCTTATAGAGAAGTTCATAATCCAACTTCAATAGAAAGCCAAAGAAAGTCGGCTGATAGAATTGCAGTCGAGGAATATTTTGCTCTAATTTCTGCCTTTAAGTTTATTAAAGGCGGTAGAGAACAAGTAAGATTAAACAAGTATTCATGCTCTGCAAAAGAATTGTTGTCGTTTATTTCAAATCGTTTTCCATTTGAATTTACTGATGGGCAAAAAGGCGCTGTCAACGAAATTTATGCTGATATGACAGGATCAAGCGTTATGAATAGACTTATGCAAGGTGACGTTGGTAGTGGCAAAACGGCTGTTGCGCTTTGTTCTATTTTTATAGCTGTTTCAAGTGGATATCAGGCAGTTATGCTTGCCCCAACAGAAGTTTTGGCAAGACAAAATTTTATGGCTGTTAAAAAGGCGTTTCCTGATTATAACGTTGAACTTATAACAGGCTCAATGACGGCTAAAGAAAAACGAGAAATTAAAACGGCAACGCGCGACGGGTGGGTGAATATTTTAGTTGGAACTCACGCAGTCTTACAAGATGACGTTGAGTTTAAAAAATTATCACTATGCGTTTGTGATGAACAACAAAGGTTTGGCGTGGCGCAGAGAAGTAGTTTGCTCAATAAGGGCATAACGCCAGACGTTTTGGTTATGAGCGCAACTCCTATTCCAAGAACGCTATCTCTAATATTTTATGGCGATTTGGATATAACGACTATTAAAGATAAACCAAAAGAAAGAATAGAAATTCAAACGAATATCGTTCCTACTGAAAAATATAGCGATATGTTAGGATTTATTAATAGGGAAATTGCTAATGGAAGGCAGGCGTATTTTGTTTGCCCAAAAATAGAAGGGGATGAAGAAGGCGCTATAATTAGCGTAACCGAACTTTTTGAAGAACTTAAAAATACTTTACCTAGCGTTAAAGGTGGATTGTTGCACGGCAAGATGAAAGATAAAGAAAAAAATGCCGTTATGCAAGATTTTAAGGACAAAAAACTAGATTATTTAGTGTCTACAACGGTAATTGAGGTTGGTGTTGACGTGCCAGATGCATCAGTTATGGTTATATACGACGCAGAAAGATTTGGGCTATCTCAACTTCACCAACTTCGCGGAAGAGTGGGAAGATCGGATAAAAAAAGTTATTGCTTTTTGCTCACTAAACTTAAAGAAGGATTAGGGCTTGAAAGACTGAAAATTTTGAAAGACAATTCAGATGGGTTCAAGATTTCAGAACAGGACTATAAACTTCGTGGTTCGGGTGATTTTTTTGGCGACAGACAAAGCGGAAAGTTTATGAGTGATCTTGGCTCTCTAAATTATAGCACCGAATCGATATTTCTTGCAAAAAAATTGAGTGATGAAACCTTTGATTTGGGGCTTGCAAAAGAAGATATTAAAACGGTCGCTATAAAAAAATATAACAAACTAAAAGATATATCGTTAAATTAAAAAAGGCTATGAATTTTCATAGCCTTTTTGTTTGTCTTAATTAAAGTTTATTTCTCTTATAATATTGCCAAAAAAATATTAATGCTTGAAGGGGAATTGCAATTAAAAATATCATCCAAAGTGTTGCTGGAGGATTTGGTAAAACCAAATAAAGCAATAGGAAAATTGATAAAATAATCGACCAAACAAGCAACGATACTGATATATAAGCTAACGCTTTATGTTTCCATATACAAGAGAATACAGTTAAAATTATACAGGTTATAGGTATTGCAAAAATAAAAGATAACCAAGTGTTTTCAATGGTGGGGATTATCATGTTTATAAATGCAAAACAACAAACGGCAACAAGCCAAACAATTCCTATTGAGCATAGAACTATAGCAACTCTTTTGCCTTTTTTTCTAATTTCTCTTTCTGCCTTTTCTGGTTTTTTTGGCTCATTAATAAGAGTGTCTATTGTTACTCCGTAAAAATCTGCAATCTGCTTTAGAACGTATAAATCGGGAAATGATTCTCCACGCTCCCATTTTGATACGGCTTTATCAGAATAATTCAATTTTTCTGCAAGTTCTGCTTGCGTTAGGCTGGCTGCCTTTCTGTAACTTATCAGGTTTTCTGCCAAGTTTTCTTTAATATCCATACTTGCATTATATCACATATTTGTTGATAAATCAACTAATTTTTTTATATTTTTTTGTCAACTCTACTGTCAGTAGAGTGGTGAAAATTTATCTACTAGGGCAAAAAAAATCGTAGAAATAAAATGTGATTAAAATCCTTGATTAAAAGCATAAAAAGGATTAAAATTAGTTTGAAAATTTTGTGAGGTTATTATGAAAGTAGCTATATCGATTGAAACTGCGGCAGATTTAACAAAAGAAATTATAGAAAAAAACGAACTTAAGGTAGTACCGTTTAGCATTCAGTTGGGTGATAAAAGTGTTTATGATGGTGAGGTTACTACTGATGAAATAATAGAGTTTGTTAATCAAAATAAAATTTTGCCAAAAACTAGTGCGGTTAATGAATATCAATTTACAGAACATTTTCAAAACATATTAAAAGACTATGATGCAATTGTGCATTTTTCTTTATCATCAACTATGAGCGTTGCTTGTTCAAACGCTATGCGCGCGGCAGAAAATTTCGACAACGTTTTCGTTATCGACACAAAATCCTTATCAACGGGAATTGCACTTCTTGCGCTATATGGCAAAAAATTAGCAGACGGTGGTTTTGATGCTAAAACTATATATGAGAAATGCTTGAAGAGAGTTCCTTTTGTGCAAGCAAGCTTTGAATTAAAACGTCTTGATTATTTGCATAAAGGGGGAAGATGCAGTAGTTTGGCGTTTTTTGGTGCTAACCTATTAAAAATTCGCCCACAAATTCTAGTTAAAGATGGTAAGATGGTCACGGGGAAAAAGTATCGTGGTAATTTTACTCACATAGTAAAAAATTATTGCATAGACGTTCTAAACGAGTTCAATAATCCAGATTTAGAATGTGCGTTCTTAACGTATACAACGGCTGATAATGAAACGTTAAAAATTGCAAAGACCGCTTTGCAAGACTGGGGATTTAAAAATATATACGTTACGCGCGCGGGAGGAACAATAACTAGTCATTGTGGCGAAGATTGTTTGGGAATATTATATATTAATGATGGAGATAAGATAAAATAAAACATTATATAATATTTATATATATTATCAATAAAATTAAAAAGGCTTCCTTAGGGAGGCCTTTTTGTGAATAAAATTCAAAATATTCGTTAAATAATGAATATTATTAATTTTTTATGAAAATTTGCAAAAATCGTTTGACTTTTATTCGTTTTGATAATATAATGAAACTACAAAAAATAAAGAGAGGATTTATTATGAAAAAATTATTTACAATGATGATTTCGGCTGTAATGCTTTTAGCAAGCGTTTTCAGTCTAACCGCATGTGGTGGCAACACCGTTAAAGTTGGTAGCCAATCAGGAACTACCGGTGCAATGTATGCATCTGCTTTGAAAGGTGTTGAATTGTTAAATTATGATACGTTTGCTCTTGCCGCACAAGACTTAAAGAATGGCAAAGTTGAATACGTTATCGTTGACGGCGCAACGGGAAAGAGCTTGCAAGCTGATATCGAAGGTCTAAAGATTATCGACGTTGAATTAAGTTCTGAATACTATGGTATTGCAGTTGATAAAGCTCAACCTGAACTTTTAACTCAAATCAATGCTGTACTTGCAGAAAAAGCAGATGATGTTAACGCTATCGTTGAAAAGTATATGAATAATGATACTGCAAACTTTGTTCCAGTAACTTCTGCTCTTAAAGATGAAACAAAGGCAGCTACTCAATTAGTTGTTGCAACCAATGCAGAATTCCCTCCATTTGAATCAATTTCTGGTGATAAATATATCGGTATTGATATGGAAATTGCTTATATGATCGCACAAGAACTTGATATGGAATTAGTTATCGACAATATGTCTTTTGACGCAGTAGTAACTTCAATCGGAACTCACGGTGTAGATATCGGTATGTCTGGTTTAACTATTACTGCAGAAAGAAAGCAAACCGTTAACTTTGCAACTCCTTACTACATTGAATCACAATACATTTTGACTTTAGCATCAAATACTAGCCTTGATAATTGCATGACTGTTATCGACGTTCTTAACGTATTGACTGCAAACAAGTAATTTTAGAAAATTATTATTAATTATGTAAAAAATATAAGGTTTGGTGCATTTTGCACCAAACCTAATATAAATTTAGGGAAATAACATGATAGATTGGGCTTTAGAGTGGAGTACGTTTTATAAACAGTTTATAACGCTAGGTGGATACAAAAGGCTTTTAGATGGGTTGGTTGCGACTATCGAAATAGCCGTGCTAGGTTTGGCTATAGGTATCATAATCGGTATACTTATTGCTATTGTTGTAGTAATGCCTAAATACAAGTTGATGCCAAGAATTCTTAATGGAATTTGCAAGGTATACGTTGCCATTTTCCGTGGTACGCCTATGGTAGTTCAACTTTTGATTGGGCACTATTTGTTGTTGCCGTTACTCGGTATAAACGTTTCAGGTGTTATTGAAGCTGTTATAATTTTTGGACTTAATTCAGGCGCATACGTTTCTGAAATTATGCGTTCTGGTATTCAGTCTGTTGACATAGGTCAGTTAGAGGCAGGTAGAGCTGTTGGATTATCTTTCTGGACTGCTATGGGAAAAATTGTTATTCCACAATCAATAAAAAATATTTTGCCAACACTTGGTAACGAATTTATTTCATTAATAAAAGAAACTTCTGTAGTTTCATTTATTGCTGTAACCGACTTAACAAAGGCGTTGAAATTAATTGGTGATGCAACATATCACTATTTCGTGCCATATATTATGCTTGCGCTTGTATATTTAGTTTTAGTTTTACTTATAACTTGGGGCGTTAGGGCATTAGAGAAAAAATTAAAGAAGAGTGAAAAGTAATATGGAAAAGAAGTTGGTTTTATCAGTTAAAAACTTAAGTAAAGACTTTGGTTCAAACAAAGTTTTAAAAGGTGTTAATTTAGACGTTTATGAGGGCGACGTTGTAGCAATAATAGGTCCTTCTGGTTGTGGTAAATCAACCTTTTTAAGGTGTGTAAACTGCCTTGAAGATCCAACGGGTGGCTCTATATTTTTCCATGGTGAAGATATTGCAGATATGAAGGTTGATATAAACGTTCACCGCCAAAAAATCGGTATGGTTTTCCAACAATTTAACTTGTTCAATAACCTTACCGTTTTGCAAAACATAATGTTAGCACCTGTGCTTATTGCAAAAAAGAATAGAAAAAAATTAAAAAGAAAGAATTTTTTCATTAAAATACGCAACTTGTTTATAAGAATAGAAAATTTGTGTATAAAGAAAGAACAGCAAAAAGAGCTAATCGAGCTTTTCGATTTAGGTAAGAGTATAGACGAAGTAAAGAAAGAGGCAGAAAATAAGGCGCTTGAACTTTTAGACAAGGTTGGACTAAAAGACAGAGCAAATTCATATCCATCTGCACTTTCTGGCGGTATGAAACAGCGTGTTGCAATTGTTAGAGCACTTGCTATGGGACCAGACGTTATGCTCTTCGACGAACCTACTTCTGCGCTTGACCCAGAAATGGTTGGAGAAGTTTTAAACGTTATGACGGAACTTGCAAAAGAAGGAATGACCATGGTTGTTGTTACTCACGAAATGGGCTTTGCTAGAGAAGTTGCATCTAGAATTATCTTTATGCACGAAGGCGTTATTAAAGAAGAAAACGAACCTAAAGAGTTCTTTGATAATCCTAAAAACGATAGACTTAAAGATTTTCTTTCAAAAGTATTATAAAATTAAGCGTCCAAATAGGGCGCTTTTTTATTTTGCAAATATTTACCATAAGATTTATTATATAAATATAATAAAACACTTGAAAAGAGAAAAGAATTGTGATAGAATAAATAAGGTTAAATAAAAATAGGCAAAATGTAATATTTTGTCCAAAAGAGGAGTGTTTATGTTCAAAATAGTTGACAAAAAAGTACTAAACCCCACTGTAACGCGTATTGACGTTTATGCACCTTACGTTGCAAAGAAAGCAGAGGCAGGTCAATTCGTTATTATCAGAGCTACAGAAGATGGAGAAAGAATTCCACTTACAGTTGCAGACTACGACAGAGAAAAGGGCACAGTTGCCGTAATTTTCCAAATCGTTGGCGCGACTACTTACACGCTAAACCAACTTGAAATCGGCGATTCAGTTGCAGACTTCGTTGGTCCACTTGGCAATGCAACAAAAACTGAAGGGAAAAAGAAGGTTGCAGTTGTTGGTGGTGGCGTTGGTTGTGCAATTGCTTATCCTGTTGCTAAAAAATTCCACGAACAAGGAACGGAAGTTCATTCAATCGTTGGTTTCCGTTGCAAAGACCTTGTTATTCTAGAAGATGAATTTAAGGCTGTTAGTGATAAATACGTTCTTATGAGTGACGATGGAACGGCTGGTACTAAAGGCTTGGTTACTGATGCGCTTAAAAACTTGATTGAAAGTGGCGAACAGTATGACGAAGTTATTGCTATCGGACCTGTTATCATGATGAAGTTTGTTTGCAGACTTACTAAAGAATACGGAATTAAAACCGTTGTTAGTATGAACCCTATAATGATTGACGGAACGGGTATGT
>JAZRMS010000108.1:0-1589 GCA_045647825.1 Christensenellaceae bacterium | reverse complement strand
TAATCCATTGTATCCGTGCCGATGATAGAGTTTGAGTGGTTTTGAATTTGTCCACCAGCGATATAAATTTTAACGCTGTTCGTTTGCGAAAGCAAAAGGGCGTTTCTAATTCCCGTGGTGGTTACCGAAAGATATTGATATCCGTTAAGTAGGGGGATGACTGCACCCGTTGTACTTGATGAATCGATAAACACAGAATCGCCGTTTTTAATAAGTTTTGCAGCAAGGCTTGCAATGGTCTTTTTTGCAACCGTGTTTTCTTGTTCGCGAATAGCAAATGCAGATTCTTCTGCGCTAGATTTAAACGGCATAGCGCCACCGTGAGAGCGTTTTATCAACCCTTGTTTTTCCATTGACCTTAAATCTCTTCTAATGGTTGCGCCACTAACGAAAAGTTCAGATGCAAGTTCTTCTACCGTGGCAGATTTATTTCTGTTCAAAATTTCCAAAATTTCTTCTTGACGCTCTAATGAAAGCATATTTTCACCCTTTTAATCCTTTGAAAACAAAAAATCGTGTTCATTTGTGTTTATTTGTGATTATATTTTAGCATAAAAAAATTCTTTTTGCAACTTAATTTTAAGTGGTTACAAAACATTATATATATGATATAATAAATTCGTATAAAAATCTTAGGAGGAATCCACAAAAATGAAAACTAAAGCAGTTAGACTTTACGGACAGAGCGATTTAAGACTTGAAGAGTTTGAATTGCCCGAAATCAAAGACAACGAAATTTTAGCGCGCGTAGTATCAGACAGTATTTGTATGTCAAGCTATAAAGCGGCTATCCAAGGTGCAAACCACAAGAGAGTGCCTGAAAACATTGCAACCAACCCTGTAATTATCGGTCACGAATTCTGTGGTGACATCATAAAGGTTGGCGCAAAATGGCAACACCTTTTCAAAGAAGGAATGAAGTTTGGTATTCAGCCAGCAATGAACCTTCCAGAAAACCCAGTAATTGCACCTGGATATTCTTATGAATATATCGGTGGTGACGCAACTTACGTTATTATTCCTAACGAAGTTATGGAAAGCGATTGCCTTATTCCTTATGAAGGCGAAAGCTACTTTAAGGCATCACTTGCAGAACCAATGTCATGCATTATTGCAGGCTATCACGAAAACTATCACAGCGTATACGAAACACACAGCCACGAAATGGGCATTAAAGATGGTGGCGCTGTTGCAATTTTAGCAGGCGTTGGTCCTATGGGACTTGGCGCAGTTGACTATGGTATCCACGGCGACAGAAAGCCATCTTTAATGGTTGTTACCGATATCGACCAAGCAAGACTTGATAGAGCAGCAAGCCTTCTCACCGTAGAAGATGCTGCAAAGAACGGTGTAAAACTCGTTTACGTTAACACTTCTGCAATTGAAGACCCAGTTGCTTACATGAAAGAACTTAACGGTGGCAATGGTTTTGACGACGTGTTTGTTTACGCACCAGTTGCAGCACTCGTTGAACAAGGCGACGCACTTCTTGGCGAAAACGGTTGCTTAAACTTCTTTGCAGGTCCTACCAAAACAGACTTCTCAGCAAAATTCAACTTCTACGACGTACACTATGCGTTCCACAGAAT
>JAZRMS010000107.1:0-3401 GCA_045647825.1 Christensenellaceae bacterium | reverse complement strand
CCCTATAACGGTGTTCGTTTCTGCACAAACTCTAATTTTAATCAAGTCAGGATAAACCACCACGTCGTTTTGGCAATAAGCAAAGTTTATTGTGTATACGTTGCCTGCTAAATTAGTCCAAACGGGCTTAACGCTCTCTATACCCTGTGTTCTTAAAAATTCTAGTCCCGTTTCAACGGCGTCTTCTTGCTCACATTGAACGGAATTGCAACTTCCTGCAAAAGAGAACATAATCATCTTTCCACCCTTCTTGGTATACTGTGCAAAAATCATATCTTCTTTTACCTTTCCTTGAAGATTATAGCACTCAATATCACCCGTGGTTTGCCCAACTATTTCAAAATCGGTTACCCCGCGCCTTGCAAAAGTTTGCTTGAATAGTTCTAGCGCTTCTTGCGCAGTTATCTCTTTAGAAGAAAGTCCTTTAGCGCCCTTTTGGTTTTGTCCATCCGAAAACGGTCCGTCGTAAATAAGTTCTGGATATTCTACCGAAAGGTTTTGCAGTTCGTTAAAATTAGATATAATAAGGTTTCCTGCGCCACCTTCCATAACGGTTGCAAAAGAAAAATCAGCGCCCATTTTCTCAACGGTGTTTTCTAGCGACCTTTTAAGATCCTTGTTTGCCGTGTATAATCTTTTTAGACCTTCTCTATCCTTTTCAGTAACTTCCTTTCCGTCTATAATTTTTTTGTTAACGTATTTTGCATAGTCGCCTATTTGGTTTATAAGTTTTGTCGTGTAGTATTTGTTCTCGTCGTGCAAAGGCAGTTGTTGAATGTCGTTTTCGCAAACTTCGCTATTTATAGCAAGGTCAACCAAATACTTTTGCATTGCCCCTTCATCTTTAGTCGCTAATATCTTTGAAAGGTTCAAATCCATATTATCAACCTGCTCTACTGCGTCGTAAAAGGACTTTTGATAAGTTTGTTCTAAAGATAAATCCATTTGCGAAGGTATCAAAAAAGTTACGATTAACGCCGTTGCCAAAGCAACCGATAGTATACCTAAAGCAATTACTGCTTTGATTAACGAATTTCCCTTTTTTCTTCCACCCTTTTCTTTGTTCCTATACTGAACGGCTCTCTCTTTTTCCATTTCAACTTGTTTTTCTGCTTGAAAATTTAGTTCATCTGCTTGAACTTCATCTTGCAAAAACACTTCTTGATTCATTTGGTTTTGCCTTGCGCTATTCGTTGCGTTTTCCGCCTTTTCAAGCGCATTATTCTTTTTTTCTTCCATTTCCCCTCCTTACACGGCAAAAACGTGTCTACCGATAGTCACGGTCGTTTGCCTTGAAAATATCCAGCTACTTGTTGCTGTTGCTGGGTTATAGTAATATATTGCACCATAAGTTGGGTCCCAGCCGTTAATAGCATCTAACGCGGCCTTTCTTGCCGTTGCGTTTGGCGTTAGGTTTATTTGTCCATCATCAACGGCTGTAAACGCATACTTTTGATAAATTACCCCCGACATAGTATTAGGAAAGGAAGAGCTTTTAATTCTATTCAACACCACAGCGCCAACGGCAACTTGTCCAACGTAACTTTCCCCCCTAGCCTCGCCGTAAATAAGTCTAGCAAGCAAGGTTATATCAGCATCGCTATATCCAGACGAACTAGAAGAGCTTGAAGAAGTGCTTATGCCCAAAGCGGCAAGCGTTTTATTTCCTGCTATACCATCTACCGTAAGCCCGTTTTTGCGCTGAAAATATCTGACAGCCTCTTTTGTTTTTGCTCCGTAAATTCCATCTACACTTCCCGTGTAATATCCCCAGTTTTTAAGCTTTTTTTGTATGGTTTTTACAGTATCCCCCCTGCTACCTTGCTTATACACGGCTGCGTATGCCACTTCCGTTCTTGGCGCAACCACCGTTTTCGTGACTGCAAACCCAGCCGTGAAAATTAACGCCACTATAAGCGCAATTTTTAGAATTTTTTTCATTATTTTTTCTCCTGCCTATAAAAAAATCCGTCTATAATCTCTTTAATCTTGCTTTTATAAACGTAAGAACTTCCTTCACCCGTAAAGCAAAGGGGTGGATATACTACACACCACCAGTTGTTTCCTTCCCCGCTACCTAAATTAAGTATTAGCGCGTCGTAAAATCCATTTTCTAAACACAAACTTCCGTAAACGCGCGTTGGGAATTCTTCTTCCCTTACGCTTGCTTTACTTTTATAATCTTTTCCGTTTAGTTTTAATACTTGGTCTGCCACTCTTTCTATTTCAAAGAGTTTTCCTTTTAGCATTCTCTCTGCTTTTTCCTTTGTGTCACACTCTGCTATAAATGGCGTAAGATAACTAACTACTGCGTCTTTTACCAAATATTTAATCGCCTGATCTTCTTCTAGATTAGAGTGCGCACGAACGTGTATTCTCAAATATTCTTTTTTTACGTTATTTTCCTCAAGATTAAGTCCTATTGCAGACAAAATTATTATGGCAAGGATAAAAAAACTTATGCAAAACTTTTTCATAAAAAAACTCCGTCTATTTTTTTCAACGGAGTGATTATTAACCTTTTTTCATAATTTATACTTTAATTTTGTTTTTTCAGTACTTTCATGACTAAATTTGATTTTAATAAATAAAAGTTTTTGCAAAAGCAAAAGGCTAACGAAAGATTTTTCGTTAGCCTTTCTTTTATTTGTTCTTAACTTAAAAATTTTCTAACAAATATTTTTCTGCTTAAATTCTTCCTGCGCTACCAAAAGTTTTTAATTTTTCTCTCACAACTTCTTTCATTTTCTTCATAGCATCTTCGTAAACAATAAACGGCCAAGTTGATGGATTTGTTATGTTGTTTAGAGTGTTTTTTAGTCCTTGATTAAGCGCAAACAACACGTCTGAATAAATATTTATTTTGGTTATTCCGTGCTTTATTGCGTTTGCCATTTGGTCGGCTGGTGTTCCACTACCACCATGAAGAACAAGCGGTCTATCGCAAACTGCCGTTATTTCATCTAGCCTATCAATTCTAAGTTCTGGTGTTTTTTGATATACGCCGTGCGCTGTCCCTATTGCAACTGCTAGCGCATCAACGTTCGTAATATCTATGAATTTGCTTACTTCTTCTGGAAGAGTTAAACTTTCGCCAGGGTCTGTATCTGCACCCGTTTCACTAACGCTACCAACGCTTGCGTTTCCAACGTGCCCAAGTTCAGCTTCCACCGTAAGCCCTTTTGCGTGAGCGTATTTAACGACTTCTGCAGTTCTATTTGCATTTTCGTTAAAAGGCAACACCGAACCGTCAAACATTACCGAACTAAATCCTGCGTCTATTGCTTTTTTTATAAAATCCAAATCAGTTGCGTGATCCAAATGGAAACAAACGGGAACGTTAAAAAATTCAGAAGAAGATTTCACCATAGAGGCAAGCAGTTGCATGTTTCTGCCTTGCA
>JAZRMS010000106.1:0-3185 GCA_045647825.1 Christensenellaceae bacterium | reverse complement strand
CCTTTTGCAGCGTCAACGTGGCAAACGTTTGCGCCTGCCTTGGCGCACGCTACGGTAGCCCCGCCTGTATACGCAAACAAGTTGAGAACGTTTATTTCTCTTCCTGCATTTTTTATTAAGTCGGTCATTAAATCCCAGTTAACGGCTTGTTCCGGAAAAAGCCCCGTGTGCTTAAATCCCATAGGCTTTATCTTGAACTTTAAGTCTTTATAACTCACCGTCCACTCGTCTGGCATTTTGCCTTTCATAAGCCAACGCCCGCCGCCCGTTTCACTACGAACGTACTTTGCGGCAAGACCTTTATAGCCGTTCATATCAATACTGCTTTTCCATATAACTTGTGGGTCTGGGCGGAGCAAAATCACTCCCCCCCAACGTTCAAGTTTATAGCCGTCGCCCGTACTGATTACCGAATAATCTTTCCAGTCAGCAGCTCTCATTATTTATTAACCTTGTTTACGGTAACCGTGCAAACAGCGCCGTTTATATCTAATTCTTTGGTAAAGCCTTCTGCCTTGCCTTCTGTTATGCTATCAGCAAGAACAACACTCTTGATATCCTTGCCGTTTACGAAAGCGTTTTTAACGCCTTGATCTTCGGTTTCAAAATTAACGGTAATTCTGTCAACGACTTCAAAGCCAGCCTCTTTACGCATGGTTTGAATTTTAGAGATAATTTCTCTTTCAATACCTTCTGCTTTAAGTTCTTCGGTTACGGTGGTATCCATAACTACCGTTATACCCATGTCGCTTGATGCGATAAAGCCTTCTGCACTTTCGGTTGAAATCAAAAGATCGTCTAGAGTAAATTCTAAATCTGCGCCTTCAAATTGAGTTTTATAAGTTTCGCCACTCTTAACGGTGGTTACTACTGCGTTTGCATCACAAGTTTCCAAGAATTTTCTAACCTTGCCTAATAATGCGCCGTATTTTGGATCAAGCGTTTTTAGTTGTGGTTTAATTTTATAAGAAACAAACTTGGTTGCATCACGCAAGTATTCTACCGCCTTAACGTTAAGTTCATCTTTTGCTATTTCAAGCAAGCCTTCGGTTAGTTCGGTCTTTCTTTCTGAACATACGAAGATTTTTGAAAGTGGTTGACGGTTTTTAACGTTTGCAGTATTTCTGCAAGCACGACCAAGCACAACGATATCTAAAACGTTTTGCATTCCTTCTTCAAGCGCAGTATCGATTGCATTTTCATCTACGCTTGGGAAAGCGCAAAGATGAACTGATTTTGGCGCATCCTTAAAGAAGTTAGGAACTAGGTTTTGATAGATAGATTCTGCCATAAAAGGTGTAAATGGAGCAGAAAGTTTTGCCATAGTAACAAGCACGGTGTAAAGCGTGGTGTATGCGGCAATCTTATCGTCATCCATATCGTGTCCCCAATATCTTTCTCTGCCACGGCGAACGTACCAGTTAGAAAGGTCGTCCGTAAAGCTTTGAAGAGCACGCGCACTATCGAAAATATTGTATGAAGATAGTCCGTTATCTACCGTTTTAACTAACGTGTTTAGTTTTGAAAGCACCCACTTGTCCATAAGTGAAAGTTTGCAATCTTCTAGCTTATAGTTTGCAGGGTTATATTTATCTATGTCTGCATATAGAACAAAGAAAGCGTAAGTATTCCAGAGCGTACCCATAAACTTTCTTTGCGCTTCTGAAACTGCCTCTTCATAGAATCTTGATGGCAACCATGGTGCTGAACCGGTGTAGAAATACCATCTAACAGCATCTGCACCCTGTTTATCAAGTATAGTCCAAGGATCAACAACGTTGCTCTTGTGCTTACTCATTTTAATACCGTTTTTGTCGTTAACGTGACCTAAAACGATACAATTTTTGAACGGCGCTTTATCAAATAGCAAGGTTGATATTGCAAGCAAGGTATAGAACCAGCCTCTAGTTTGGTCTATTGCTTCACTAATAAAGTCTGCTGGGAAATGACTTTCAAAGAGTTCTTTATTTTCAAATGGATAGTGGTATTGAGCAAAAGGCATAGAGCCAGAGTCAAACCAGCAGTCGATAACTTCTTTTTCGCGAACGAACGTTCCACCGCATTCGCATGGGAAAGTGCATTCGTCGATATAAGGACGGTGAAGTTCTATGTCACCATCAATATTGCAAAGTTCTTTTAATTCCTTCTTGCTACCAATAACGTGGATTTTACCACAATCTTTACATACCCAAACTGGTAGCGGTGTTCCCCAGTAACGTTCACGAGATAAACCCCAGTCGATAACGTTTTCTAAAAAGTTCCCCATTCTGCCGTTTTTGATGGTTTCTGGCATCCAGTTGATAGAGTCGTTTGCAGCGAGTAGTCTATCTTTAACCGCGGTCATTTTGATAAACCAGCTACTTCTTGCATAGTAAAGTAGTGGTGTATCGCAACGCCAACAGAAAGGATAGCTGTGTTCAAATGGAAGTTCCTTAAAGAGCAATCCGTTTTCTTTTAGCATTTTGATTATGATCTTGTCTGCATCTTTAACGAATTTGCCAGCAAGTATTCCCGTACTTTCTAACATATTTCCCCTATCGTCAACTAGTTTAACGAAAGGAAGATTATATTTTCTACCAACGTTTGCGTCGTCTTCACCAAATGCTGGAGCGATATGAACGATACCACTACCGTCAGTTAACGTTACGTAGCCGTCGCAAACGATATAATATGCTTTTTCCTTAAATGAGCCAAGTGCGTAGTCAAAAAGTGGAATATACTCTTGTCCTTCGTATTCAATACCTTTCTTTACGCTAACCTTTTGATAGTTTTCAAACAAGGTTGGAACAAGCGCATCTGCCAAAACGTAGGTTGAGCCATCTTCTGCAATAATTTCTGCATAGTCTTCTTTAGGGTTAACGCAAAGTGCAACGTTTGATGGAAGAGTCCATGGCGTTGTCGTCCAAGCAAGGAAATATGCGTTTTCTCTAGCCTTCATCTTAAAGCGAACGAAAACTGACACGTCCTTAACGTCCTTATAGCCTTGCGCAACTTCGTGAGAAGAAAGTGCAGTTCCACAACGTGGGCAGTATGGAACGATTTTGTGGCCTTTGTATAAAAGACCCTTTTCTGCGATAGTCTTAATCGCCCACCATACAGATTCGATATAATTATCGTCGTAAGTAACGTATGGGTTTTCCATATCGGCCCAATAGCCAACACGGTCACTCATTTTTTCCCATTCG
>JAZRMS010000105.1:0-3657 GCA_045647825.1 Christensenellaceae bacterium | reverse complement strand
GCCGTACAATGGACTTATTTTGCATATCTTGGCGCAATCAAAGAGCAAAACGGCGCTGCTATGTCGCTAGGGAGAGTTGCAACCTTCTTTGATATATATATTGAAAGGGATATTAAAAACGGCACTTTAACCGAACAAGGCGCACAAGAAATTATTGACGATTTCGTTATCAAACTTCGCCTAGCAAGGCATTTAAGAACGCCTGAATACAACGAACTATTTGCAGGCGACCCTATGTGGATAACCGAAGCCGTTGGTGGCATGGGCGAAGACGGAAGAACTTTGGTTACAAAGAGTAGTTTTAGAATTCTAAACACCCTTTACACCCTTGGCTCTTCACCAGAACCAAATTTAACGGTTTTATGGTCAAACGCTCTACCTAACCCTTTCAAAAAATTCTGCGCACAAGTTACAAAAGATACAGATTCAATTCAATATGAAAACCACGACGTTATGCGCCCTATCTACGGGGATGATTATGCTATTGCTTGCTGTGTTTCTGCAATGAAAATCGGCAAACAAATGCAATTTTTTGGTGCGCGTTGCAACCTTGCAAAACTTTTGCTTATTGCTATTAACGGTGGCTATGACGTTTCTTCTAAACTACATATAGGTCCACAAATGCCCGTTTTAAGTGGCGAAAAATTAGATTTTGACCAAGTATCAAAGCGTTTTAACGTTTATATTGAGTGGCTATCTAACCTATATGTAAACACTATGAACGTTATTCACTATATGCACGATAAATATGCTTATGAAAAAACACAAATGGCACTTCACGATACAGACGTGCATCGTTTTATGGCGTTTGGCATTGCAGGTCTTTCTGTAGTTGCAGACTCTTTAAGCGCAATCAAATACGCTCTCGTTAAGCCAATAATGGATGAAAATGGTTTTGTCATTAACTACGAAACTCAAGGAAATTTCCCAAAATACGGAAATGATGACGATAGAGTTGACCTTATCGCAAAAGATTTAACACATCAAGTAATAACCGAACTTCGCAAAACCCAAACTTATAGAAATGCAGAACACACACTTTCCGTTCTAACCATAACTTCTAACGTTATGTACGGGAAAAATACGGCAGCAACGCCTGACGGGCGCGAAGATGGTGCTCCTTTTGCACCCGGTGCAAACCCTATGCATAATAGAGAAGAAAACGGCGCATTAGCATCACTTAACTCAGTAGCAAAATTAAATTATGACGATTGCCGTGATGGCATTTCAAACACCTTCTCTATTACCCCGGACGCACTTGGAAGAGATGATGAACAAAGAATAAATAATTTGGTTAATATTTTAGATGGTTATTTTGCTAAAAAAGCTCACCATATCAACGTTAACGTTTTAAATAGAGAAACCTTGATTAAAGCATACGAAAATCCAGAAGATTACCCTAACCTAACCATTAGAGTATCAGGATATGCAGTTAACTTTAACAAACTATCAAAAGAACAACAAAGAGAAGTTATTTCAAGAACATTCCATCAAGCGTTTTAATTATGGAAACTAAAGGATATATAAACTCCATACAAAGTCTTGGAACGGTTGACGGCCCTGGTGTTAGATTCGTCGTGTTTATGCAAGGTTGCCCGTTAAGGTGCAAGTGTTGTCACAATCCTGACACTTGGGAAGTTAACGTTGGACAAACTTTTACGCCTAGTGAAATTTTTAAAAAGGTCGTTAGATTTAAAGAGTACTTTAATAGTGACGGCGGTATTACTATTTCTGGTGGAGAGCCTCTGCTACAACCAGAGTTTTGCAAAAAATTATTCACGCTTTGCAAGAATGATAATATAAACACTTGTTTAGACACTTCTGGTTTTACATTAAACGATAAAATTAAGGACTTGCTTTATGTTACTGACAGAGTTTTACTAGACGTCAAATACGCTAATAACGCACTCTACCGCGACTTAGTAGGTTGCAATCTAGATTCGGTTATAGAATTTTTAGAGTATATAAATACAAAAAATATTCCCACAACAATAAGACAAGTAATTATTCCAACTATTAACGACAACAAAGAAAATATTGATTTTATAAGAGATTTAAGGAACAAATATTCTTGTATAGATTGCATTGAACTTTTGCCTTTCAAGAAGATTTGCCAAGTTAAATACGACAACTTGTCCCTGCCCTTTCCTTTTGCAGACAAAATTGAACCTTCTATCGAACTAATAAATAATCTCAAATCACTTTTATAATTAAAGTTAAAGCACGCTAAATTTTTAGCGTGCTTTTTATACTTTCATATTTAATCGGTCATTAGTTGTTTTTCATCTTCATTTATGCTAAATTTTCGTTTAGTTTTTCTAAATAATACAACTAAAATTATAATAGAAACAATACTTGCTATAATCCAACTAGCCGGGTATAAAATATAAATCATTCTAAGATTATGACCAGCGTTTCCAACAATATAGATAAAAGGATATACAAAGTAAATATATATTAATCTTAAAATTATATTAGCAAAAACACTAATAAGTGTAGCTGTAAAAGTATATCCTAATGCTCTAATTGTTTCTTGTAGTACTGATAAAATTCCTAACGCTACGTATAATATACTCATTGTTGTAATTCTAATCATACAATAGTCAAGAACAATTTCACTATCCGTCATTATATCACAAAGAAATCTTCCTGCAAAAAGCAATATTAAGCCTAAAAACATGCATATAGATGTCATAGAACAAATAGACAAAATCATGCCTTTTTTAATTCTTTGAAATTTCTTTGCCCCAAAATTTTGGCTTAGAACTGTTAGCACGGCCGTTCCAAAACCATGTACTGCTTCTAAAATAAATCCATCCCACTCCCTTGTTATCGAGAAGGAAGTCATCACCTCTTCCCCTAACGAATTTAAGTTGGCTATAATCAACACGCTAGATAAAGAAAATAACGCTTTTGATATACCTATCGGCAATCCTATTATGAAAATTTCTTTAAATTCTTTATAATAAATCTTTAAATATTTTCTTTCAATTTTTGCATATCCACTACCTTTAATCATTATTGCAAGTGCAGAAACTGCGCTTATAGCTTGGGACACAACAGTCGCAATAGCAACTCCAGCAACGTCAATTTTTACAACAACGACAAAGAATACGTTAAGCATAACGTTTACAACGCCACCAATTATCAAAAAAATTAAAGGTCTAAGAGTATCACCAACAGAACGAAGTATTGACGCAGAAAAGTTATATAGCATAATTATAGGCATACCCAAAAAGTAAATTCTAAGGTATGTTGTTGCGTATGGCAACACACTCGGTACACAGTTAGTCCAAATTAAGAAACTTTCTGCTAATATTACCCCCACAATCATTATCACAAACCCAAAAATAATACTTATTAAAATAGAAGTCCCTACAACTCTTTTAGTTTTTTCTTCATCTTTTGTTCCAACACAACGAGCAATTATAACGTTTGTGGCAACTGAAAGTCCGACAAAAAAACCTATAAATAAATTTATAATTTGAGCAGTTGCACCAACCGCGGCTACTGCTTGGTCATTTGTAAAAATTCCGAGAACGGTTAAATCTGCAGTAGTAAATAATAATTGAAGAATATTAACTCCAACTATGGGTAGAGCAAATAATATCATCCTTTTAAATAAGGGACCACTAGTAAAATCGTATTTATTTTTTC
>JAZRMS010000104.1:0-9415 GCA_045647825.1 Christensenellaceae bacterium | reverse complement strand
CGTGACGCACGCCGTCGATATCTTTATACAATACCTTCGGGGTGGAAACTTGGAATTCATAACCTTCTCGGCGCATCGTTTCAATTAGAATGGAAAGATGCATTTCCCCTCTACCGCAAACACGGAAGCTATCCGCATATTCCGTATCGTTTACACGCAAGGAAACGTCGCGAAGCAATTCCTTATACAATCTATCACGGAGCTGGCGGGTCGTTACAAACTTCCCTTCTTTACCTGCAAACGGGCTATCGTTGACAGAGAAAAGCATTTCCACCGTCGGTTCGCTTATCTTAACGAAAGGCACGGGCTCAACCAACTGTGGCGAACAAATGGTGTCGCCGATAGATATGTTTTCAAGCCCGCTAACGCACACGATATCGCCTGCTTTAGCATCTTCTACCGCAACCCTATTAAGTCCTTCTATTTGATAAATGCTAACTAACTTTCCTTTTACTTCCTTGCCTTTTATATTATAGTTGCAAGTTTGAACTTCTTGGTTTATGGCAACCTTTCCGCGTTCAATTCTGCCTATACCTATTCTACCAACGTATTCGTTGTAGTCGATAGAAGAAACAAGCATTTGGAAAGGTGCATCCATATCCACTTCTTGTGGCTCAAAATGATTTATTATGGTATCGAAAAGTGGTGTTAAATCAGTTCCCGGAACTTTGTAGTCAAGTGTTGCCGTTCCCGCTCTTCCCGAACAGAAAATAATAGGGCTATCCACTTGTTCGTCGTTTGCGTTAAGGTCAAACAAAAGTTCCAAAATCTCGTCCTGAACTTCAGAAAGTCTTGCGTCTGGGCGGTCAATCTTGTTTACTACTATAATAAGTTTGTGGTTTAATTCAAGCGCCTTTTGCATAACGAAACGCGTTTGTGGCATAGGTCCTTCACACGCATCAACAAGCACCAAAACACCGCTAACCATTTTAAGAACACGCTCTACTTCTCCACCGAAATCGGCGTGTCCGGGCGTATCGATAATGTTGATTTTAACGCCGTTATAAAATGCAGAAGTGTTTTTTGCAAGTATAGTTATACCACGCTCTCGCTCTAAATCGCCAGAGTCCATAACTCTATCCATAACTTCTTGATTGTTACGGAAAATACCACCCTGCTTTAACATTTCGTTTACTAATGTAGTTTTACCATGGTCTACGTGCGCGATTATCGCCACGTTTCTAACGTCTGTCCTTTTCAAAATTCAGTCCATCCTTAGTTTTGTTTTATAGAACGTGCAACAACGCAATAAGCGTTTTTGCATCTTTTATTTGTCCATCTTTTATCATTTGAGAAAGTTTATCTTTTTCCACCCAAACGGCACTTAAAAACTCATCTTCGTCCAAGTGTACTTGCCCCTTTTCAAACTCTACGGCGCGATAAATTTTTATTATCTCGTTGGTGTAGCCTGGGGAAGGATAAACTTCAAACAACTTTTCAACCTTTGTTGCTTTTAATCCCGTTTCTTCTTCTAGCTCTCTTATCGCCGTTTCTTCAAAACTTTCGTTAGGGTTAATTTTCCCTGCGGGGATTTCTAAAAGTTCTTTTTGGTATGCGTATCTATACTGGCGAACAAGCAAAATCTTTCCGTCCTTTTCGCAAAGCACGGCACATCCGCCAGAATGCTCAACAATTTCCCTTTTCGCATCTTTCCCGTTTGGCAAAAGTATATCGTCGCAAAAAAGTTTTAATATTTTCCCGTCGTAAACAAGGTTCTTTTTAACCGTCTTTTCATTAAATTCCATTTAAAACGCTTTTAACCTCTTTTACAACCACTCTCTTCCCCTTGCGCAACAATAATTTGTGTGCCTTGCACGCATATTTATAGGCAACGAAAGCATAAGTAATAGCATCTTTATCTTCGCTATCAATAGCGTTTGCAAGCATACTAACTATTAAAAGCAAATCGTTTTTAACAACGACTTTAAGTTTACTGTCGTTTATTTTTTGTTTGTTATCTAAAAGTGCGCTCTTGATTTTTCTTACCGAAGCGCCGTAAGATTTCTTCATTAAATCTTTTTCTTTTCTCTGTGCCTTTTCTTCTTCTGCCCTTTGCTCTTCGCTAATCTTTTCTTGCTCTATAAACGCTTCAACAGGGTCTTGAAGTTTTCCGTCCATAACGCTTTCCATAAGCATCTTAACCGAATTCTTGAAAGGTTTTATCATTGCCGTTACAAAAGCAGAATAACCAGAAGAATAACTACCATCTTCAAAGAAATATTTGTTGATAAACTCACCAAGGGTTATTTTTTGCGAATCAATTTCGAAAAGCACGGTAAAAATAAATGCCAAAAGATCACGCGCGTTTGAAGGAAGAACGAACTCGCCCTTATCACCAGGTAGATATTTGTTCTTTACTAAATAAGTCTTTTTTGCCTTTTCATAATCAAAATCTTTAAGGCAATTTTTAAAAAGCGCAAGCAAAGTATCAGATGCTGCAATAGACTTTAATAGCCCTGCAATCTTTACTTCTGCAACGATAAACTTTGCATTAATGAGATCTTGAGCCCTTTCCATAAACAAATCTAATTCTTCTCTTTTGGTCATACCGGTCCCTCCGATAATTTCTCTATTTTAATAATTATATCATAATATTTACCTATTATAAACTTTTTTTGTCGTATTTTTGCAAAATTTTCGCCAAACTTCTTTACAAATTTCTATTTTATGATATAATTAGTAAACAGTAAAGTGGAGATTTATTTGTAATGCAAGTTAAAGGAGATTCTTCTCTTAACAAATTAATACTTCTTTTCGTCTTTGACAAGATGGAAGTTCCGCTGTCGGAAAACACCGTGCTAGACATGTGTTGTTCTTCTAACAACTGGCTAGCGTATATGGACTGTCAGCCTATTTTGAACCAACTTTTAGATTGTGGTTGGATTTACAATATCGGCAACTCTGGCGAGCCACTTTATACCATCACACCAGACGGAAGAATTTGTCTTGCAAACTTTTTTATCAATATCCCCGCTTCCACGCGTGAAGAGATTTCTATTTTCATAAAAAACAACCGCGCAAAATATCGCAGAAAACAAGAGTGTGTTGCCGATTATTTTATGAATAAGGACGGCACTTATACGGTGTACTTAAAAATTATTGAGCCTGCACAACCCGTTTTAGAGTTAAAGCTTGTAGTTCCAAGTAGGCAAATAGCAAAAGATATTTATAAAAAATGGGGCGAAAAAGCAGGTGACGTTTATCGTAATTTATATGAAAGTTTAGTTGACTAATAAAGGAGATTTTTATGCAAACTTACATGACCAGAGGAACTTGCTCTAGACAAATTTTATTCGACGTTACTGAAGATAACAAATTAACCAACGTTAAGTTTATCGGTGGCTGTAGTGGTAATTTACAAGCCGTTGCCCGCCTTGTTGAAGGAAAAGATATTGACGAAGTTATTTCTCTTCTAAAAGGCATCAAGTGCAGAAGTAACACTTCTTGTGGCGACCAACTTGCAAAGGCACTTGAAAACTACAAATTCAAAAAAGCCAACCCCGAACAAAAATAGTAAATAAAGATAAAAGGAAGCGAACTCGCTTCCTTTTTTTCTAAAATTGTTTACTATTATCCTACCAAAATTGATGATAATCTATTTGTCCAGTTATTAAATACGTTAATTTTTCTTTTAGCTTCCTCAACGTCCTTTTTTTCAACAAGCAACATAAATTCTATATCAGATCTTAAATCATTTGCAAGTTTTAGATTAGAATCAAGAAATTCCTTAAAATCGTAAGTATCCATTATTTTTTTTGCTTCTTCTATCAAAGTAGCTTTAATGGCAAACAATGCCCCAGCATCTTCTGATGATATTTTTCTAAACTCCTCCTTTATAGAATCCTTGTGACAAGCATCTATAAACTTGTATGCAATAGCACTCCCGCCTACAACTATCGCGGAAAACATAGCCCCAACAGTAAATCCTTCAAGAAGTGTTGCGCCTCCAAACACTCCTAAACCCATAATGCTTACCGTTGTTGCCAAAGCTATACCTAGCAGCACCTTTTTACCAATCTCATCAAAACCATTTTTTTCACAAATCTTAACGTAGTTCTTTTCAAGCCTTTTTTGAAGGTCGTATATAGTAGTTTTATCCCCAAACAAAACTCTTGATATTTCAACTTCTGTTTCTTCTTTAAAAACAAATTCGTTGCTCTGCAAAATTGATAACAAAGCCAAATTTATTTTTAGTAACGACGTATTGTCTTGATGTAGTTGCTTTTGTATCTCTTCTAATAGTTTTGTTTCTTTTTCATCTATCTGGAGATTCAAATCAGAATGAACTTTTAAAAACTCTTCTATCCTCTTTTCTATCTTATCTTTATTGCTAAATTGTTTTTTTAATTCATCACTACGAATAGTGTTTTCAATATTCTTATTCCAAAATTTAACTAATACATTTTGATCATCTTTTATTTCTAATAATTGATTTTCTTTAATCTTTTCTTCAGTTAAAAATAAATCTTTTTTCAGTCTGTAAAAATATAGTAATTCAGCCAATTTATTATTCTCTATTTTGTTTTTCATTTTCAATCTCCTTAAGTATAAGTTCTTTAATCTTGTTTAAATTTAAGCAATTTTTATTTTTGTTCAATAATTCGTATATTTCTTTAATATCCTTTTGATTATCAACAAGTAAAAATCTGTAACAATAATCATAAACGTCACTCTTGTTATATTTTCCGTTTTCAACGTTATCAAATAGACATTTAATCAACAAAGGAATATTATCAAAATTCCCACTACAATAGTCAGAAAGATATTTATATGTTGATGGTCTGCTTTTATCCAATAATCTTGACAACTCTGTTATTGTGAATAATTCTTGTATTTTCATTTCTCCCCCCTTTTTTACATTATTTTACATTAATTGTAAAAATTTGTCAAGAGTTTTTGTAAAATTTTGTAAAATTTTTAAAACTAAAAAAGGAAGCGCTCGCTTCCTTTTTTTATGCTCGTTTGATGATATGCGTATATGCACACTTAACAATTAATTTATGGTCTTTCTAAAATCACGGTGAAAGGGCCGTCGTTAGTTTGGTTTATTTTCATATCTGCGCCAAAAACACCCATCTTTACTACTATACCCGACTTTCTCAATCCATCTGCAACGTATTCATACAAAGCGTTTGCACCATCAGGTGACTCTGCATCAAAAAAACTTGGGCGATTGCCGTGCGAAGTATCTGCAAACAAAGTAAATTGAGAAACCAGCAAAATTTCCCCGTTGGTGTCAATGATAGACTTGTTTATTTTGCCGTTTTCATCTTCACAAATTCGTAGTGGTGGGATTTTCTTTATAAAATAGTCGGCATCTTCTTTGGTGTCACCCTTTTTTACACCCAAAAAAATAACGTATCCTTTTTTTATTTCGGAAATCAACTCTCCGTCTACACTTAAACTAGCATTTAATACTCTTTGAATAACTGCTTTCATTTTTATCTCCTTAATCGGTCAAATAGAAAGTGCAAGTGCAAAGTTTTTTGCGCTTTAATTTCATAACTTTACCACTTTCCATTTTTAGTTCTATATCATTTTGATAACTGCATTTTTCGCAAGTAGAATTATCGTGCGATTTTAACGGACAATGCCTTAAGGTCATATAAGGATAATCCACTCTTTCACAAACAAAACTTTCTGCCGTAATTACTGGCAAGCCGTGTAGCGACGCGCAATACGAGTTATAAACGTTTAACGCAGGGCCTATAACTTTGTCGCAAAAAAGCGTTAGCGCATAGTAGTTGTTTGCAACTATTTTTATGCCCGTTTCTTCTATTATGCTTTTTATTAATTCTATATCTTTTTCCAAAGCAAAATTAGGCGTGTCTAAATACGGCACTTTATCAAGGTTTGCGCACTTTTCAACAAACGCTTTTACCTTTTCTATGCTATACTCTTCTGGCGAATAAATAACGTTTTTCTTGTTGAATTTACAATCCAGATCCTCAACGTATTCAAAGTCGGTAAAAGAATTTACTTTTAGACTTTCTATATCAACGTTTTTAACTGCTAAATCGTGCTTAAATTCGCCCGTAACACGCTCGTATAGCGCTGTATAAAGGTTTCTTCTATATTCGTTAAGTTGCCCTTTTGGGATAAACACCTTGTCGTTACAATCTAACTCAACGCTTGGAACAAAATAATCGCATTTAGAAAAATTGTCCTTTAACTGCACCAAATCTAACGGTTGTTTTTGCGCTTGTTGTAATTCATCACCTTCAATTTCAACCGTTTTTTCTTTAAGCGTTGCGCAAAAATTCACCTTTTTTCCTATAGCGCCACCAACTTTAACTTTTACTGGGATTTTTCTTTGTGATGACAGCACGGCGTTTTCTAATTCATAATCGGAAATTAGATTAATCTTTTCACCCACGGATATTTTTGCCGTGGTGGTTATTCTATAAACGCCGTTTTTAATTTCGGTTAAATCGTATGCGGTTATTACTGCACTTTCTTTTTTACCATCAAACAACTTAAAAGTAGATTTTGGCGACAATTTTCTATTAGACGTGATAAATATCTCGTTAAAGGTCTTTCCCCCCTTAACTTTTATAACTTCGCCAACGAAAACGCCTATATGGTTTTGTATATCAGAAATAATATTGCCGTTGCCGTTAAAATACCCTTCGGTAAACCCTCTATTAAATGCAAGTTTCAATTTGCCTTTATCCGGTTTTAAGCCGTCTAGCGCCCTTCTATACTCACTTGTTGCCGTTGCAACGTAATAGGCTCGCCTTGCCCTTCCTTCTATTTTTATGGCGTCTACACCAACCTTTTCTAGGTCGGATAACCTATCGACCATTTGAAAGTCCTTGGCGCTGAGCAGATACCCTTTTTTAACTGCTCTACCGCCTTTTATAAGTTCGTAAGGCAGTCTACATAGTTGTTTGCAACGCCCCCTATTTCCACTTGCAGAATTGAGATATGAGCTTAAATAACAATTGCCAGAAAAGCTAACGCATAGCGCCCCGTGTGCAAAGTATTCTATTTCGATTTTAACCTTTTCTTTTATGCGCTTTATTTCACTAAAGGGCGTTTCTCTAGCAAGCACCACTCTCTTAAATCCAAAAGGCAAAATCGCTTTAACCCCTTCTAAATTATGTATGCCCATTTGTGTACTTGCGTGTAGTTCAATTTGTGGATAATTAACGTGCAATATATGCGCAAGTGCCAAATCTTGCACGATAAACGCATCAACGCCCATATTATAAGCCTTAACCACGGTGTCAAAAGCAGATTGCAACTCTTCATCAGAAAACAAAATGTTTATGGCAAGATGCACCTTAACCCCGTAAAGGTGCGCAAAATCAACGGCGGTTTCTAGCGTTTCTAAAGTAAAACCGTCGATATTATTGCGCGCGTTAAACTCGTTTATTCCAAGATAAACTTCGTCTGCGCCGTTAAATACTGCCATTTTAAGGCATTCAAAATTTCCCGCTGGGCTAAGTAGTTTCATATGAACATTTTAACACATATTAAAGTTTAATTCAAGCATAAATGTATTAATATTTCAACAATAAAAAAAGACGCTCTCGCGTCTTTCTTTATTTGCAATTAATCTTTGAAATAGCCGATATTTGATGATTTTTTAGCATCAAATGAAAAATTACAAATTGAAGCAACTAGTGGATAAATTCCAAATGTAACTATGCTTAAGAAAAAATACGCACAAGTTCTTGACTTCCAACCTAGTGGCTTCAAACCTGAATGATTAATAATAAAGCTACCAATAAAACCTAGAAAAAATGTTAAAAGAAATCTAGCTAAATTATTACCATCGTTAACCAAGGCTGCACTTGATTGACGATTAACCCTACATCCACAATGAACGCATATTTCTGCTTCATCATGAATTGCTTTCCCACATTTTGAACAAAATGCCATATAAAATTTCTCCTTTTGTTTGATATAATACATTATAAATCTTACAAGTGTAAGATGTCAAGTATTTTTCTTACATTTGTGAGAAAATATATAATATGGAATATCAAAATAAATTCAAAGACATCTTAAAAGAATTAAGGTTAGAAAAAAAGCTTGGACAAGTTGAACTCGCGAAAGCAATCGGGGTTAGCAAAGGCGTAATAAGTTTATGGGAAAACGGACTTCGTGAGCCGAATATGTATTCCCTAATTTTACTTGCAACTTTTTTTAACATAACTATCGACGAACTTGTTGGGCTGTAATAAAATATTAAAGGATACTCCTACGCGTTGCTACGGAGGGCTAGCCCATCAAGATTGCCTCTCAAAGTCGCCCGAACAAAAGTTTCTCATAAGAGTCTACTACACCTGACACGAAAAAAAGACACCGAAAGGTGTCTTTTTTGTGGCAGGGGTAGCAGGATTCGAACCTACGCGTAACGGAGTCAGAGGCCGTTGCCTTACCGCTTGGCGATACCCCTATTCAATTTGCTAATAAATTGTACCAAATTGAATTGATTTATTACAAGCATTTTTATGCTATTTTATTAAATTTATTAAGATTTTTATACAAATACCGTAAAAAGCAAGAACATTAGTGGCAAGGTTATTACCGAAAGCATAGTTGACAACAACACCGCAACAGAGGCGAAATCGCCATCACCTTTAAATCTTATAGAGAGCATTGTGACAGCCGTTGCACTAGGCATTGAAAAAGCAAAAAATATGCTATACTTTATCGTTAGCGGAAGGGGAAGAAACGCCACCAACAATATTGATATTATGGACGCTAATACCAACCTATGCGCACTAGTAACGTATGCTAATTTGTTGAATAATATTTTTTTGATATTAACGTTTGCTATTTTAATTCCTATAACCGACATAGCAAGTGGCGTTACCATATTGCCAAAAAACTCAACGCCTTTCATTATCGCAACCACAACGTCACTACCAAACGTTCCCGCAGCAACTAAATCAACGAATGGTTTTTTAATTAAAAAGAAAGACAACACGCCTATTGCAAGAGTTATTATGCAAGGATTTAAGAACACTTTTTTAATAGAAACTTCCTTTTTGCTACCGGTTAGAACGTATACGCCAACCGTCCACATATAAATATTCTGCACCGAAATTATAACCGCAGCATAAACCACTACTTCTGGAAGAGTTGGAAAAAGCAGTTGCAAAAAAGGAATACCCATATATCCACAATTGCTTATAATTCCGTTAAGTCTCATTACTTTCTTTTTTTCTATATCTTTCTTTCCACGAACTATCGCGAGCATAACGAACGTGCTTATCACGTACATAATTAGCGCAAGCCCTGCAACGATTAAAATATTAATCCCTATTTGTTCGTTATAACTAATATTTTGAAAACTCATCAATATTTGCGCAGGGGAACAGCAGTATAGCACAAACATTGAAACAACTTCACCCGCGGCTGCACCTATCAACTTCGTTTTGGTCATAATAAACGCAGGCAC
>JAZRMS010000103.1:0-3485 GCA_045647825.1 Christensenellaceae bacterium | reverse complement strand
CTTATCAAAAGTCGAGTTTTATAGGTTGTTTAATTTAAATCCCTAAGAGTGACGCCCATATCGTAACTCTTTTATTTTTGTTTTTTTTAATTTTTATTATCCTAAAAAGAAATCTACTGCAAGCATTATGCAAAAACCTAAAAGGAAAGTAAACGTTGCACCGTGTTCGCTACCGTGAGCATGCGTTTCTGGAATCATTTCGTCGCTTATAACGTATAACATTGTTCCACCTGCAAACGCCAACAAGAAAGGAAGTAGCGCAGTAGTTATATTTACGGCAAGATAACCTAAAATAGTTCCCAAAACTTCCACAAACCCAGTTAAAAGTGCAATGAGTAGCGTTTTCTTTTTGCTTATTCCCGCCGCAATCATAGGCGCTATTATTACCATACCTTCTGGAATATTTTGTAACGCTATACCACCTGAAACTGCAAGAGCATCGCCAATATTCCCCGTGCCAAAGCTTACGCCTGCGGCCAGTCCTTCTGGGAAATTATGTATTGCTATTGCTAAAACGAACAACAAAACTTTGCTTAATTGTTTTCCGCTTTCACTATGTTTTTCAACGTCAACGCCAACAAGTTTATGTAGGTGCGGAACGCCTTTATCAATTAAATAAAGAACGAACGCGCCAACGCCTATTCCAGCAACGGTCATTAAAATTGCCAAATCCCCAAAAGTTTTTAGTCCGTGTTTTACCGATGGCATTATAAGACCGATTGACGCCGCCGCAAGCATTATGCCCGCTGCAAAGGATAAAATGAGATCCTTGAATTTATGCGAAGGATTTTTAAATTGAAAACCTATTAGCGCGCCGACTGCCGTTGCACCACCAACGCCAAGCGCCGTCCATAAAACGTCTAACATATTTCTTTCTCCGTTTGTTCTTCTTGAAGTTTAACTTTTAATTTTTTGAATACTTTTACAATGAATATTGCAAGTATTGACATAGTAAATAACCAACTTGCTGGATACGACCAGTATATGGTTGCAAAGCCCGGCCAAATTGCCAATGCTACTTCCATAAATATAATTCTAAATACGGTAGCCCCCATTACGCTTATTATAAAAGAAATAACAGATTTACCCATTGCTCTCATAGAATTACTCAACACTTCCATCATACCACAAAGGAAATATAAAGTGGCTAAAATACTTAATCTGATTGTCGCTTTTTCTATAGCCTCGCTACCGTTTACCATTATAGAACATAATTGCGGTGCAAGTAAGGTAAATATTAATCCAACGGTAAATTGCAACATTATCGTTAATAAAATACCGCACAAAATTACTCTTTTTACTCTATCAGGTCTTCTAGCGCCTATGTTTTGACCGATAAAGGACATACAAGACATTGCTACTGCGTTGCCGATATTATAAACTATCCCATCAAATTGAGCTGCCGCAGTATTTGCAGACATTGCTATATCGCCCATTGAATTAACGGTTGATTGAATTAACACGTTTGAAATACTAAATGCAATTGATTGCAATCCAGATGGAACGCCTATTGCTAAAATTTCTTTTACTTGCTTTTTATAAATTTTAACGTATTTCATTTTTAGGTTTGCATAACCTTCGTTCTTAAATAACGCAATTAAGCATAAAACTGCCGATAGCGCTTGCGAAACTATGGTTGCAATTGCAACGCCTTCTACAGTCATTTTGCAAACGACAACGAAAAACACGTTCAAAGCAACGTTAACTACCCCCGATATGGTTAAAAATATTAGCGGTCTTCTGGTATCTCCAGCTGCACGAAGTAGTGATGCCGAAAAGTTGTATAGTAACATAACGGGCATACCTAGAAAATAAATTTTTAAATACGTTCCCGCAAGGTCGAAAATCTTTGAGTCAACCCTCATCAACGTCATAAAACTATCCGTAAATACAACGCCGATTATCATTAAAAAGACACCCGCTAAAAGGGATATAAAAAGAGAAGTTCCAACCGTTCTTCTTGATGATTCTAAATCCTTTGCCCCTGCATATCTAGCTAAAACAACGTTAGAACCTATGGATAGTCCCACAAATAAACCTATTAATAATGATATTAAAGCCCCGTTTGCGCCTACGGCGGCAACAGCATCATCACCAGCAAAAATCCCAACAATAGCAACGTCTGCAGCGTTAAATAATATCTGTAAAATATTTGTAAAAATAAAAGGAACAGCAAAAATAAAGAGCTTACTAAATATAGAACCCTTTGTTAAATCCATTTCCTTAATTCTAGACATTGCTCCCTCCAAAAAATAAAAAAAGTAAAAAGCTAGCTGACGAATTTTACGCAGTCACCATTACTTTTTACTTAAAAAAATCATTTAATTTTTTTACTTATCTTGAACAACTCTTTCATTTTTATCGCCTAAAAGCCATTTGCTTTTTCATTATATAATCACTAGTGATTATTGTCAAACGATTTACTAACAATCTTTTAGTCAAACAATATTTTTCTTAAAATTCTTTAACTTGAGAATTGCGATAGGTCGTAAACTTTATATTATATCCGTTGGTTTCTTCCGTTTGGCTTTCGTATACGCAAGACCAGTTGTCAAGCGCATCTAAATTCTCATAGAAAACCTCTGCACCGCCGTCTGCATCAACCTTTGTAACAAGCACTTCAGAACAGTATGGTAGCATTGTTTTATAAAACATTGCGCCACCAACGATAAACACGTCGTCTGGATTATATTTTTTTAGTTCTGCTGATAATTCTTCTAGACTTTCAACGATAACGCAATCATCTCTCTTTTCTCCACCTGGGTATAGAACGACGTTTGTTCTATTCTTTAATGGATTGCCACCGGGGAAAGATTTCAAAGTATTACTTCCCATTACCACAACTTTATTTAGAGTGGTTGCTCTAAAAAACTTCATATCTGCGGGAAGAGAGAAAAGAAGATCGTTCTTTTTTCCTATACCCCATTTTTTGTCAACTGCAACTATCGCTTTCATTATATTGCTACCTCAAACTTTTCTTCAATTTTGTTAAATTCGTAATCTTCTAAAATAAAGTCATCCACAGTAAACTTATAAAAATCTTTAATCTCTGGATTAAGAGTTACCTTTGGCGCTTTAAATTGTGGATTTTGCATCATCTTTTTAACGACTGGAATATGTCTATCGTAAATATGCGCGTCTGCAATAACGTGAACTAGTTCCCCTGCAACAAGCCCTGAAACTTGCGCTAGCATCATAAGAAGTGCAGAGTATTGAACAACGTTCCAGTTGTTTGCTACAGCAACGTCGTTAGAGCGTTGATTTAGTATTCCGTTCAAAACGTTTCCACTAACGTTAAAGGTCATTGAATACGCGCAAGGATAAAGGTGCATTTCGTGCAAATCTTCAAAGGTGTAAATATTAGTTAAAATACGTCTTGAAGAAGGATTATTTTTAAGGTCGAAAAGCACTCTGTCTACTTGGTCGAACTCGCCTTCCTTATACTTATGCTTAACCCCAAGTTGATAGCCATAAGCCTTACCGAT
>JAZRMS010000102.1:0-3257 GCA_045647825.1 Christensenellaceae bacterium | reverse complement strand
GCAAATGAACCCACTAGAATTTTTAATTATAGGTGTTCCTGCCTTCTTCTTGTCATTAAGACCTAATGATGATAGAGTTGAAGGAAGATTTATTAGTCACGTTATTAAAAAATCTTTGCCTTGCGCACTATTAATGTTCCTTGGCGTTATTGTTATTGAAATTATAAAGATTATTGACGGAACAACACCAGAATTATATACTAATATTCAAGTATATTCAATTCTTCTTGCAGGAATAATAAATCTATTCTTTGCTTGTCGACCATTGAAATCAATTAATAGAATAGTATTCTTTGCCTCTGCAATTTCAGTTGTTGGAATTATTACTCTTTCAACGTTTAACGTGCTACCTTTCTTTAACAATTTCTTTATGTATTTACCTATGTTACCTATTAGCGAACATTTAGGAAAGATTTTAATAGTGATTATGGTATTTATAGCCGATATTCCTATTTCAATCCTTTTACAAAAATTGTTTAAGAAAATCAATTTTGATAAATTATTAAAGCATTAAAAAATTCAAGATAAAATAAAAATGAGTTTGGAAATCCAAACTCATTTTTTTATAATTTATTTTTATTATTGTTTTGATTCGATAAGAGCAATAATATCTCCAACAGTCTTAATATTAACTGCTTCATCTTCTGGAACTGTAATATTGAACTCTTCTTCTAAACTCATAAGCATTTCAACAATATCAAGTGAGTCTGCGCCCAAATCCTTAACTACTTCCTTCTCTTCTAAAACTTCTTCAACAGGTCTGTTTAATTGTTCTGAAATTAGTGCCTTAACTTTATCAGCTACTGCCATAATAAACCTCCTTAAATATTATACATACATTATAATATATTTTATATTAATTTGCAAGCAATTAACAAAAAATTATTTGTTTGGCGCAATATCTGGAATAGTTGCAAAGCCTTTTTCCAAATCTTCATCAGTAGGAACGTAATCGGTCATATTTCCTTCTCTAAACGCCGTATAAGCCTTCAAATCAAAATAACCTGTTCCCGTCAAACAGAATACAATCTTTTTCTTCTCTCCCGTCTTCTTGCATTTAAGAGCCTCGTCAATAGCAACTCTTATACTATGCGAAGATTCTGGTGCTGGAAGTATTCCTTCTGATTTAGCAAAAGTTATTGCCGCTTCAAAAACTTCCGTTTGCTTAACCGTGGTTGCTTCCATATATCCATCGTGATAAAGTTTTGATATAATAGGATTCATTCCGTGGAATCTCAAGCCACCAGAGTGGTTTGGTGCAGGCATAAACCCACTACCAAGCGTATACATCTTAAGAAGTGGCGTGGTTTTACCAGTATCACCATAGTCGTAAACATATTTACCCCTTGTTAGTGAAGGGCAAGATGCAGGTTCAACACCGATTATGCGATAATTTTTAGTTCCATCTATCTTTCCCTTAACAAACGGAGCGATAAAACCACCAAAGTTTGACCCGCCACCAATACAACTTATAATCAAATCGGGTTCGATATTATATTTATCAAGAGCGGCCTTTGTTTCCAATCCAATAATGGTTTGATGCAATATTACGTGATCTAAAACGCTACCTAAAACATATTTGCAATTAGGCGTTTGGCTTGCAACTTCAATAGCCTCTGAAACTGCGCAACCAAGTGAACCACCCGTTTCTGGGAATTTTTCCAAAATTTCTCTGCCAACTTTAGTGGTTTGAGATGGACTTGGCACTACTTTTGCACCATAAGTTTCAATAACAGCCTTTCTAAACGGCTTTTGTTCTGCACTACACTTAACCATATAAACGGTTAAATCCATATTATAATAAGCACAAGCCATTGAAAGCGCCGTACCCCATTGACCTGCACCAGTTTCGGTGGTCAAAGAAGTAAGACCTTCTTTTTTCGCATAGTATGCTTGCGCTACTGCAGAATTAAGTTTGTGAGAGCCAGAAGTGTTGTTCCCTTCAAACTTATAATAAATTTCTGCAGGGGTATCAAGAACTTTTTCTAGACAATACGCCCTAGTTAGTGGTGAAGGTCTAATCATTCTATAAAATTCTTGCACTTCTTCTGGAATAGGAATATATTCATCAGTAAAGTTAACTTCTTGCTCTGCAAGTTCTCTACAAAACACCTTTGAATAATCTTCAACGGTAAACGGTTCTAACGTTTTTGGATTAAGCGCAGGAGCATGCTTATCCTTCATAACAGCGTTAATATTATACCAACAACGTGGAAGTTCACTTTCGCTTAGAAAAATTTTGTGTGGTATCTTTTGTTCTGCCATAATTCACCTCTTTTAATAAAAAAACACGCCTAATTCTTCCGTATGGGACGAATTAACCGTGTTGCCACCCATTTTCGCAATAAAATTGCCTTTTTTAAGTACTATCATACTTATCCGCTATAACGCTCGGAATGCGTCGAAAACTACTATCGTTCATCTCCGCCCTCAGCAATCCATTCAACTACTTACGCAATTTGCTTTCACCAACCGCAAACTCTCTAAATGCGTTTCCGTAGCCTACTACTTTGCCTCAACAGTTTATATCTAAATTAATAATAACACCTTTTTTTTGTTATGTCAAACGATTTTAATAGATTACTATTGTTTTATAAAAACACCTATAAACCTGGACGTTATTTCAATCTTTTCTTTATAAGATTTTTCATCAAGCAAGTTAAACAACTCACCTTCAAAATCAAGTTCAAACCTTTCTTTCCCAACATTAACAACCACTAACACTTGACTTTCATCATCTATTCTCTTAAAAGCATACAAGCCTTTTTCCGAATAAACTTCTATCAAATCACCGTCACTAAACGCAGAAATAGCATTTCTTATTTGGCCAAGTTTTTTATACCAAGAAATTATTTCTTTATTTTCTTGTCCCCAAGGAAAAGTCTTTCTATTTAAGGGGTCAAACCATCCATCTAAACCAGCCTCATCACCATAGTAAATGCATGGAACGCCACACAGTGTATATTGTAATAACGATGTGCATTTTAACTTAAATAGTAAATCCAAATCAAATTCAATATTTATTAACTCTAATTCCCGTTTTTCTTTACCTTTAATATCCACGCCAGACAAACTATTTAATAGTCTTGCAGTATCGTGCGTTGATAAAATATTCATTAAAGAATGCAATACTATTGCTGGATAATGATCTATTTGCTCTCTAACGATTTTAGATAGAACTTTACTATCCCCATTATTAACAAAGAAGAAAATGGCATCTTTAAGTGGATAATTCATAACAGAATCAAGTTCCTTGC
>JAZRMS010000101.1:0-1522 GCA_045647825.1 Christensenellaceae bacterium | reverse complement strand
TTTGGGTTAAATGGAAACTTAATACTTTTTACAAAAACATATTTTCGATTGCAAAGACTCTTACACAAGCAGGATTTGCAGTCGAACTTTTTTATAAGGAGATAAAATAATGGAAATTCAAGTAACTCACAACGGCAAAACTTATCACTTTGAAAACGGTTCAGAAGCGTTTATATTCGACATAGGAACTTGTCACGAAATGCCAGATAATCAACTTTTATCCTATGTTTCACTCGTTCACGAATGTTGTCTAAAGGATGAAAGCGATATACCACTTGGTAAATTTAGTGACTACGTTGCAATGAATTGGGATAGATTGAAAGATCTATCCCCTAGAACTATTTTATGTGATTTTTACAATAATAATTTTTAAGGAGATTACGCAAATGAAAGAATTTAATACTCAAGCACACATCAATTCACTAGACGGCAAAATGGATGAAATAACCGTTATTGCCCCACAAAAACTTTTTGGTAAAGTTATACCTAATTCATATATCGTTAGATATAAAGATATAACTTGTACGGCAATTTTTAACTATTTTTCAAACGCATTTTACTGCGATGACGTTTATGGAAAAGTAACTAACTGGGAGAAATAACAATGGCTAAATTTGAAGAATTAAAAAAATACCTTAATTACGAATTTTCGTCTGGTCCATATACAGGAGACGATTACAAAAAATTTCAAAACAAATACATAAATTACTTGCGAAAACTTTGCATAGATAACGGCTGGCAACTTGTGAGCGTTAATAGAAATCACTACTGCTTTTCAGCGTTTATCAAAAACCCCGAAAGCAAATTCGTTTATCTATCTATTAGCGACGTAAGATTTCGCCAAGACTGGTTTTACGATGTTTTAATTCGTAGAGCCAAAAACGAAAAAGATTATCGTGGATATACAAACTGGCATTCACCATTACAAACATTACAAACTGAAATAGAAATGTTATTTAGGAGACCATAATATGCAAAATTTAGATTTAGAAACTAAAAATCCTTCGCAAAAAGCGATTAAGGAATATCTTGAAAACAACGCAAGCCAAACACTTGCAGATAAAATCAACAACGGCGTAAGAATAGAAAAAGACGGTAAAACTCTTATAAATAGAAAAGACCTTGACGGCTTTTGGAATTATGCAAGCAAACAGGCAAAAGAACTAAAGCAAGAGTACGTAGATAACGACACAGTTTTCGGTTGGGCAATACATTATTTTGAAGAAAACGAACTTATAGGCTCACTTTTTAATCTTGACGGCACAAAATACGAACCGCCTAAACCCGTTTCAACTATCAAAACTCCTACCGTTACTACTCCATCTATAAAGAAAAACAACCCTGCTCAAGTTTCTCTTTTTGACTTTACCGACTCTAAAAATGAAACGTCTGACACCAAAGTGGATAAAGAAGAAATCGACGAAACGGTTGAAGAAGATGATGAAGAAATCAACAACGCTTCAGAAGAAGAAACGGAAGAAGAAACCGTTGAAGAAAAGGTTGTTGAAACAAAGCCTAAAGG
>JAZRMS010000100.1:0-5491 GCA_045647825.1 Christensenellaceae bacterium | reverse complement strand
CCGTGTTGAAAGAGAAATTTTCCATATCTCTATCAACGTTTTTAATTGCGTAGTTTGTTGCGTACAACAAATCTTTTTCTTCTTTAGTAATTTGATTGTATTTGTTGTTTGGAGTTTCGTTAAGTTTTATTGCCAATCTTTCGATTCTATCCAAGAATTTATTGATTGCTTTAATACCATCATCACTCCAAGGGCCACCTTCGGTATAAGAGAAACCGAACATTAAATACAATCTTAAAACGTCAGAGCCGTGTTCTTGAACGTATGGGTCTGGGGCAATGATGTTGCCTTTTGATTTACTCATTCTGTTTCCATCAGGTCCTAAAATAACCCCTTGGTGAACTAATGACTTAAAAGGTTCGCTAAAGGTTAAATATCCCATATCTCTTAATGCCTTTGTTATGAAACGTGCGTAAAGAAGGTGCATACATGCGTGTTCAGCACCACCAACGTACTTATCAACAGGTAGCATTTTGTTGATTAATTCTGGGTTAAATGGCTCTTTTGAATTGTTTGCATCTGGATATCTCAAATAATACCAGCTTGAGCAAACGAACGTATCAAGCGTGTCAGGATCTCTGCGCGCAGGTGCACCACAAACAGGGCACTTAACGTTCATAAATCCTTCGTGTTTAGCGAGAGGTGATTCGCCGTCTGGTGCAAATTCAACGTCGTAAGGAAGTTTTACTGGAAGGTCAGAATAGGGAACTGGTACAGTACCGCAATGTTCGCAATGGATAACAGGTATAGGTGCGCCCCAATAACGTTGACGCGAAACTAACCAATCGCGTAGTCTATAATTGATTTTATGTTCTGCCTTGCCGTCTTTAACTAAATGATTGATGATGGCTTTTCTTGCTTCTTCACTAGTCATTCCGTCAAATGCTGGGCTATTAACTAATATACCATCTTCGGTAAATGGTACTTCATCTTGGCAGTTTACACCTTTAATAACTCTAGTTATATCAAGATTGTATTTGTTTGCAAAGTCAAAATCGCGTTCATCATGAGAAGGAACGCCCATAACTGCACCCGTTCCGTAAGAATAAAGAACGTAGTCTGCAGCGAAAATAGGAACGACTTTTCCGTTGATAGGGTTGATTGCGTTATGTCCTATATAAACACCGGTTTTCTCTCTTGTGGTTGAAAGTCTATCAATTTCAGAAGATTTAGAAGTTTGAAGGATATAGTCTTCAACCGCAGCTTTTTGTTCTTCTGAAACAAGTTTTTTTACAAGTGGATGTTCTGGGGCAAGAACTACGTAAGAAACGCCGAAAAGCGTGTCTGCTCTTGTAGTAAACACCTTGAATTTATCGCCACTTTCTGCGGTAAACTCTATTTCGCCACCAGCAGATTTGCCTATCCAGTTTTTCTGCATAAGCTTTGTTTTTTCTGGCCAATCAAGACCGTTAAGACCTTGCAATAATTCTTCTGCATATTCGGTAATCTTAAAGAACCATTGAGTTAAATCTTTTTTAACAACGGTAGAAGAACATCTTTCGCAAGCGCCGTTAATTACTTGTTCGTTAGCAAGAACGGTTTTGCAACCAGGACACCAGTTTACAGGTGCTTCTTTTCTATAAGCCAAGCCTTTTTCGTATAATTTTAAGAAAAGCCATTGAGTCCATTTGTAATAGTCTTCTTCGCAAGTTTTAATTTCTGCACTCCAATCAAACATTGCACCCATTTCACGGAGTGTTTGTTCCATGTTTAGTATGTTCTTTTCTGTAGAATCCTTGGGGTGAATACCAGTTTTAATTGCATAGTTTTCAGCAGGTAATCCAAACGCGTCAAAACCCATAGGTTGAAAAACTTCAAACCCTTTCATTTTTTTGTAGCGAACAAAACTATCGGTAGGGCCGTAGTTATACCAGTGTCCCAAGTGTAATTTTGCTGCTGATGGGTATGAAAACATTTCCAAGCAGTAATACTTTTTGTTTGTGTTTTTATGATTGAAATTTGCAATTTTGTCTTTTTCCCAAATTGCTTGCCATTTTTTCTCGATTTTCTTAATGTCCATACGAAAATCCGCCTCCAAAAGTTATGCTTTTATCAATATAAGGTAAATTATATAATAATTTACATATTAAGTCAAGGAAAGTTGGCTAATTAAAAGTAAATTATCTTTTATAAATTTTAATTTTAACTTCAAAAAAAACGGATTTTGCGTTTACAAATCTAAAAAAAAGTGCTATACTATTTATTGAATTATTAAAGAGGAAAATTTATGGCAAAATTATATACTAACGTAAGCGAAGTGTTTTATAATTTCCCCTTGCTTTATGGAAATAAGGTTTGCGGACAAGAAGAAAGATATCAAAAAGCTTTTGATAAATTCAAAAGCCTTTTTAATGCTAATAATTCGTATATCGTGTCTTCAAGTGGCAGAGTAGAAGTTTTGGGGAATCATACCGACCACAACGGGGGAAAAGTTGTTTCAGCTGGTATAAGCTTGGATACACTTGGTTTCTTTTTACCGACTAACGATAATTTAATTACTATAAAAAGTGAGGGATATCCTGACGTTTTAGTTGATTTAAATAACCTTTCTTCGTTTAAGAAAGAAAGTAGTCAGGCGCTTGTTTGTGGCGTTGCCGTTGGTTTAATAAATGCTGGGTTTAAGGTTGGTGGCTTTAACGCTTATTTAACTAGCAACGTTTTAGGTGGCGCTGGTATTTCAAGTTCTGCATCATACGAAGTTTTGATTGCTGAAATTTTTAACGTTTTGTATAACGACGGGAAAATTAGCCCAAAAACAAAGGCTATTGTTTCAAAATTTGCAGAAAACGAGTATTTTGGAAAGCCTTGTGGGTTGCTTGATCAAACTGCTATTGCTTTTGGTGGGTTAAAAGAACTTGATTTTTCTGTTGATGGCGACTTGTCTGTTAAAGACGTTAAGTGTGATTTAGCCGATTATTCGTTTGTTTTAGTTAACACGGGGGGTAGTCACGCTGATTTAACTGACGAATATGCGTCAATTCCTCGCGAAATGAAGTTGGTTGCAAAGGCGTTTGATAAAAATAGATTGATAGAGATAACGGAGGAAGAATTTTATGAAAAACTTCCTGAAATTCAAAGTTGTTTATCTGAAAGGTCTATTTTAAGGGCAATTCATTTCTTTAATGAAAACAAAAGAGTCGATAAGGCCATAGATGCAATTAATAGTTCAAATTATGATTTGATGCTTGATGCGATTAATGGGTCGGGGGATAGTTCCATGACTTATTTGCAAAACTGCTACGTTGCAGGTGGTGAACAGTTAATTCCAAAAGCCGTTGCTATTTCAAAAAAATATAATCCTCTTGGCGCAACAAGAGTTCATGGTGGTGGCTTTGCTGGATGCGTGCTAAACGTTGTAAAAAACGAAAATTTACAAAGCTTTATTGACAACATGTCAAAAGTATTTGGTAATGAAAACTTGATTGTTCTCTCTATTCGTTCTGTGGGTACAATCGCTTTATAAAATCTAATAAAAATAGTGGCATTATGTCACGCATAATAAATTAATTGAGGTGTAATTATGGATAAAGTAATTCCTGTTGTTGTTATTAAGGAGTTAGAACAAACAATTCCAACTTTAAAAGTGCTTAAAGATGGTGGTATCAATTGTGCGGAAATAACTTTTAGAACTGCTTGCGCTAAAGATGCTATTGCACTTGGCGTAAAAGAATTTCCTGATATGAATATCGGTGCTGGTACTGTCATTAACTTATCTCAAGCTAAAGCAGCTGTTAAGGCTGGGGCAAAGTTTTTAGTATCACCAGGGTTATCTATTAGTGTTGCAAAATATGCTAAAAAAATCGGTATGCCATATTATCCTGGTTGTGTAACTCCTACTGAAATTATGCAAGCTATCGAATGTGGAATAGAAATTGTTAAATTTTTCCCAGCAAACGTTTATGGTGGACTTAAAGCGTTAAAAGCATTAGCTGGTCCATTCCCACAACTTAAGTTTATTCCTACCGGTGGGGTTGATCTTACTAATTTAGAGGAATTCTTGGCGTTTGATAAGATTTATGCAGTTGGCGGTAGCTTTATGATGAAAGGCGATATCGTTGAAAATTGCAAAAAAATCAACGAAATTGTTAATAAATAGGTGAAATTGCTATGAGCAATCGAATTTTTATGCGATTTCCTGATTTTAGAAATAAGGCACTTACATTAAGTTATGATGATGGCGTTAGACAGGATAAAAGGCTTATTTCTATAATGGATAAGCATGGTATTAAAGGAACTTTTAATATTAATGGTGGTTTATTTAATCCTGTTCGCGATAACGAAGATAAGGGAAGAATGACTGTTGAAGAGGCAGTAGAATTATATAAGGATTCAGTTCACGAAGTTGCAATTCACGGTTTTAAGCATTTATCTTGGGCATTGTGCGATAACGCAGTTGTTGTAAACGACATTATTAAAGATAGAGTTGAACTAGAAAAAATATTCGGTCGCAATATAATGGGGATGGCATATCCTAATGGAACGGCAAATTGTACTGAAACTACAGTTGAAATTCTAAAAAACTGCAACGTTAAATATGGAAGAACTACAGTTAGTACCTATGGTTTTTCTATTCCAACAGATTGGTTGAGAATGGGGACAACTTGTCATCATAATGATCCACGTTTAATGGAATTGTTAGATAAATTCTTAAACGCGCCACAACCAGCATATTTTTGGGCAAAAGTTCCTAAATTGTTCTATCTTTGGGGGCATAGCTATGAATTCGATAATAATAACAACTGGAACGTTATTGAAGAATTCTGTGAAAAAGCAGGTGGTCACGAAAGCGTTTGGTATGCTACTAACGGGGAAATTTATGATTACGTTACTGCGTTTGACCGTTTAGAGTGGTCTGTTGAAGAAAAATACGTTTACAATCCTAGTGCAATTGATATTTATATTGATTATTACGGAAAACAGGTTATCGTACCTAAAGGAAAAACGATTACTTTATAAAAAATTATAGTCGCATTAGCGACGGTGGAGGATAAAATGAAAGCTGTTACTTTTGGTGAATTAATGTTAAGACTTGCTCCTGAACTATATTTAAGATTTGTTCAGAGCGAAAAATTGCAAGCTACCTTTGGTGGCGCAGAAGCGAACGTTGCTGTTAGCCTTGCAAATTATGGTGTTGACGTTGCGTTTGTTTCAAAACTTCCAGATCACGAAATTGGTCAAGCTGCAATAAATTCATTAAGAAAATTTGGCGTTGATACTAGCAAGGTTGTTCGTGGTGGCGATAGAGTTGGTATTTATTACTGCGAAAAGGGCGCAAGCCAACGTCCTTCAAAAGTTATTTATGACAGAGCAAATAGTTCAATTGCAACTGCTAAAAAGGAAGATTTTGACTGGGCAAAGATTTTTGAAGGTGTGGAATGGTTCCACTTTACTGGAATTACTCCTGCTATTTCAGATTCTGCTGCTGAAATTACTCTAGAAGCATTAAAAGAAGCTAAAAAGAGAGGAATTACCGTTTCTTGTGACCTTAACT
>JAZRMS010000099.1:0-8730 GCA_045647825.1 Christensenellaceae bacterium | reverse complement strand
GACCACAATCTTGCGCTCTAACCGACTGAGCTACACCCGCCATATATGGTGCGCCTGAAGGGATTCGAACCCCTGACCCTCGGCTTAGAAGGCCGATGCTCTATCCAACTGAGCTACAGGTGCATATCGCGCCGTCCTTTAATTTTTGGAGCGGGTGATGGGAATCGGACCCACGCTGCCAGCTTGGAAGGCTGGAATTCTACCATTGAATTACACCCGCAACAGTCTATCCTTAGACAACGCTAATAAATTTTATCAAAATGTTTTGCTAATGTCAACTGTTTACAAAATAAATTTTAAAAAATTTGTAGAAATTGTATTTTCCTTGTAAAAACTTTGGTTTTCAAAGAGAAAAAAAGAAAAATCTTTGACACAGCGTATATTTATATGTATAATCTAATATATAACATAAAAGAATCATTAGTATTGTAGGGGCGAAAAAGCTTTATGTATAAAAAATTATATCAAGAATGGCTAAATAGCGACAAACTTTCGGAAAAAGAGAAAAAAGAATTGCTTTCTATTGAAAACGATCTTAATGAAATAGAATATAGATTTGGAAAAAACTTGGAGTTCGGCACGGCTGGTATGCGTGGGTTTATCGGGCTTGGAACTAATATGATGAACGTTTACACGGTAAATCAAGCGACCCAAGGACTTGCAGAATATATAAAAACACTAGGCGAAAAGGCAAAAAAGCGTGGCGTTGTTATTTCTTACGATACCAGAAGACAATCTGACGAGTTTGCTTTTTCTGCAGCCAAAGTTCTTGTATCCAACGGAATAACTGCTTATTTATTTAGGGACGTTCATCCCGTTCCTATGCTTTCGTTTGCAGTAAGAGAAATGAATACGGTTGCTGGTATTATGATAACTGCAAGCCACAATCCAAAAGAATATAACGGATATAAGCTTTATGAGGAAGACGGCGCGCAAATGTCGCCAGAAGCTACTGCAGAAGTTGTTAAATATATAAATGATATAGCAACACCTTTATCAGATAAAATTTTGTTTGATGATGAAAAGGAAAAGAAAATTCAAGTAGTTAGCAAGAGAATTGACAAAAAATATTATAAGCGCATACTTGCTCTTTCTCTTTCGCCAAAGCAAGTTAAAAAGATAGGCAAGACTGTTAAACTAGTTTACACTCCCGTTCATGGTAGTGGCTACGTTCCTGTTACGACCATACTTAAAAAGATGGGAATAAAGGCAATGCTAGTGCCAGAACAAATTAATAAAGATACCGAATTTTCAACCGTTGCCGTTCCTAATCCAGAGTATAAAGAAACGCTTTCACTAGGAATGAAAATGGCAGATATAAAGGGGGTAGACGTTGTTTTTGGTACTGATCCCGACTGCGATAGACTTGGCGTTGCAGTTAGAAACGACAAGGGCGAATTCGTTGCTTTAACGGGAAATCAAGTGGGAATACTCTTGCTTGACTACGTTTTAAGCCGTTTACAACAAACCAAAAAACTTGATGAGAAAGCGTTTGCTGTAAAGAGTTTTGTTTCTACTAGTATGGCAAAACTTATTGCAGACAATTACGGCGTAGAATTAATGGAAGTTCCCGTGGGATTTAAGTTTATCGGCGAAAAGATAAAAACTTTGGACGATACGGGCAAAAGGAAATTCGCTTTCGGGTTTGAAGAAAGTTGTGGATATCTTCGCGGAACGCATTGCAGAGATAAGGACGCCGTTGTTGCAAGCATGTTGTTTGCGGAAATGGTTTGTTTCTATACTGCTAGTGGCGTGGGGATTTATCAAAAACTACAAGAATTATATTCTAAATATGGTTTTGTTTACGACACAAACGTTTCTACGGCGTATAAGGGATTAAACGCAATGGCAGAAATGAACGCCGTGGTCGATAAAATAAAAACGGAAACTTTTAGCGATATAGGTGGCGAAAAAGTTTTGGCAACAAGAGATTATTCGATTGCTAAAAAGAAATTTGCAGACGGGAAAGTGGAAGATATAGACACGCCTAAAACAAACGCCGTTTATTATGAACTAGAAGGTGGAAGTTTCGTTTGCGTTCGCCCAAGTGGAACTGAACCAAAACTAAAAGTTTATTATTCTATAAGAAGTGTCGACGAGCAGTCGGCAATAGAAAAGTTTGCTAAAATGAAAGAAGATTTTGAGCAAAAACTCAAATAATTTTGCTTAAAAAACAAGAAAAACTAGCACAAAAGGTGACTTTTTTGTAAAAAAGAAAAAAGTCTTTAAAAACGTTTGACAACGCGTGATAAATGTTGTATTATATTAAGGCTTAAAGAAGAAGTGACCCTTCTCGCCGACGGAAAAGTTCGTTCGGCTCAATACTTTGATTGCAAAATATTGCTATTTTTGTATTACACGGGTTACTCATAAAATTTGAGCAACCCGATTTTTTTGTCAAAAATTTATTGAGAGGTAAACTACAATTAAAAAGGAACATCAACTCAACGCGGAAATCCGCGATAAAGAGGTTCGTCTAATAGGCGAAAACGGAGAGCAGATGGGAATCGTTTCTGCAAGAGAAGCGAACGCAGCGGCAGAAGAGGCTGGATTAGATTTGGTAAAGATATCGCCAAACGCAAACCCACCGGTATGCAAAATCATGAACTACGGCAAGTATCTTTTTGAGCTTAACAAAAAAGCAAAAGAAGCTAAAAAGAACCAAAAGGTAGTAGAAACCAAAGAAGTATGGTTGTCAATGACTATCGACGTGGGTGATTTAAACGTAAAAGCAAAGCAAGCGCAAAAATTCTTGAGCGCAGGCAACAAAGTAAAGGTATCTATTAGAATGAGAGGTCGCCAAATGGCGCACTCAGAGCTTGGACTTGACGTTATGACAAGATTTTTTGAACTCGTTAAGGACAGCGGAAGTATGGAAAAGCAACCGCAGACGGAAGGAAGAAACATTTGGATGATGCTTGTTCCTTCAAAAGCGTAACTAAAAATAATAAACAAACGGAGGGTAAAAATATGCCTAAAATGAAAACCAAAAGCGCGGCAAAAAAACGTTTTAACATTACCGCGACGGGCAAAGTAAAAAGAGCTTGCTCGGGCAAGAACCACATTTTAACCAAGAAAGACAGAAAGAGAAAGAATAATCTCTGTGCAGGTGCTTACGTAGACGTAACACAAGAAAAGACTGTAAAAACGCTTATTTACAATAAGTAATAAATTAACAAGGAGATTTTATTATGCGTATTAAAAGAGCTGTAAACGCTGTAAAGAAGCGTAGAAAAATATTAAAACTCGCAAAAGGATACTTTGGCGGAAGAAGCAAGAGATATAGAGTAGCAAGAGAAGCCGTTATGAAGGCTCAACTCTATGCTTACTACGGAAGAAAGGCAAAGAAGAGAGATTTCCGTTCTTTGTGGATAGCAAGAATTAACGCTGCTGCAAGACTTAATGGTCTTTCATACAGTAAGTTAATGCACGGCTTAAAGGTTGCAGGAATCGAGCTCAACAGAAAGGTTTTGGCAGAAATTGCAGTTTCTGATGCAGCAGCATTCACCGCACTTTGCGAAAAAGCAAAAGCAAACGTAAAATAGTAATTGATAAAGCCTACCTTTTATAAGTAGGCTTTATTTGGATTAAAATGATAACTTCTAAACAAAACGGATTAATAAAAGAAATTCGTTCTCTAAAAGACAAAAAGAATAGAGATTTGCTAAACGAGTTTATCGTTGAGGGGATTAAACCTATAAGCGAAGCGATAGGGCTAAATATGCCCGTAAAAGTAATCGTTTGCACCGAAAAGGCGCAAAGCCTTATTAATGCAAATGGCGAAAAAATAGAACTTGTTTCAGAAGAAGTTTTAAAGTCGATAAGTGAAGAGATAACGCCACAAGGCGCTTTAGCCGTTGTGGAAAAGCCGGATAATTTATTGAGCGCGCCTTTGGGCAGTTGCTTGCTACTTGACGGGGTTTCTGACCCGGCAAACGTGGGCGCAATAATAAGAACTGCCGCCGCAACTGATTATCTTGACGTTTATATGACCGAAACTTGTGCCGACCCATATTCTCAAAAAGCCGTTCGCGCAAGTATGAGTGGGATTTTTAGAGTAAGACCAAAAAGAGCAAGTCTAGTAGAACTTTTGAAAGTGATAGACAAGCCTATTGTCGTTGCAGATATGGACGGAGAGAACGTTTTTAACTTAAAAGATAAAGAGCCTTTTTGCCTAGTTATAGGCAACGAAGGGCACGGCGTTTCGGAAGAAGTTAGGAAAGTGGCGAACAAAACCGTTAAAATCCCTATGGAAAACGGTGTGGAAAGCCTTAACGCAGCGGTGTCTGCAGGGATACTTATGTATGCCCTAAAATAACGCGCGTTAATTAAAATTCAAGGAGAAAAACTATGTCAGGACACTCACATGCAGCCAATATCGCGGCAAAGAAAGCAAAAACGGATGCCGCAAAGGGAAAAATATTCACTAAAGTAGGTAGAGAAATTGCAGTTGCTGCAAAAGGCAATCCAGACCCAGCAACAAACAGCAAACTTGCAGATGCTATTGCAAAAGCAAAAGCAGCAAATATGCCAAACGACAACATTAAAAGATGTATCGCAAAGGCAGCAGGCGAACTTTCTGGGGATAACTACGAAGAATTGACTTATGAAGGATACGGCCCTGCAGGTAGCGCCGTTATCATTAAAACTCTTACTGATAACAAAAACCGTACGGTAGATTTCGTTCGTACGGCTATGAGAAAGCACGGCGGTTCACTCGGCAACGCTGGTTGCGTTTCTTTCACCTTTACTAATATGGGCGTAATCGTTATCGAAAGAAATGCAGACCTAAACGAAGATACCGTTATGGAATATGCGTTGGATGCCGGTGCAGACGATTTTATCGTTGAAGACGATGCTTTCGTTGTTCACACCTCTCCATCATCTTTCTCAGAAGTAAGAAAATATTTAGAAGAAAAAGGTCTTTCTTTCTTTGAAGCGCAAGTAGAAATGGTTCCACAAAACGTTATCACCTTGTCAGGTGACGACCTAACCAAGTTCCAAAAACTTGTTGACGCTTTAGAAGATTTGGATGACGTTCAAAACGTATACCATAACGTGGATCTTCCAGACGAGGAATAAGCGGTTATATACTGCGCAATACATTGTTAAACATCAAACCACCATTAGTTACGTACAGACGTACGCGCCTATCGGTGGTTTTCGTTTGCCTTGTCTTGCTTGCATCTAACCCCTTATTCAATAGAGCAATAGGGGTTAAGCGTCACGCTTACGAGCCTTGTCTTGCTTGTATCTAACCACTTAAACTTTTAAGGATTTATCTACGGCGCGTGGCGTCGTTACTGCCTTGCTCAAAAGACCTCAATGACCAACAAGGTCAATTTCGCTCCTTTTGAGCAGTCGAGCCTAGCCACGCTTGTATCTAATCCCTTAAAATAGAATAATAAAAAACAATAAAAACTAAAACAAAAAAGGCTTGACGAAATATTTTCGCTAAGCCTTTTTATTAATCTAAAAACTTGTTTCAGTTCCTATCTTAAGTCAGATCTTCCTACAAAGAAGTCTACTCTGCAGTCCAATTTTTTGCATATAAGAACAATTTTTTCTATAGTTGGAGTTCTTTGACCTTTTGCCCAATAATATAAAGCAGATTCAGAAATACCAGTTAGTTTTTCTAGTTTGTATCTAGTAATATCAAAATATTTCAAAACTTCATTAAAGCGAACGGAGAAAGGTTTACAAGGATTAAATGTCAAATTTTCTTGTTCGCTTTCTAGACCAAGAAGATAGTCTAATGAACAATTAAAATAATCTGCAATTTTGATGAGATTTGAAAGAGAAGGCATTTTATTGCCAGAAAGGTATTCGTATATAGTAGTTTTTCCAATGCCTATATCTTTTGCTATTTCACGACCTATTTTATTGATGTCAAAAATAAGCTCTGATAATCTTTCCGAAAATATAGATAAGTTCAAAATATCGCTCCTTTTATGTTTCGACAAAATTAGACAAAAAAAGTATTTTGTTTGCAACAATTATCATCTAAACTACGGACAAAAGTCTTGTTATTCCGTAATTGAGATGGTATAATTGTGTATAATAGTTGATGCGCAAAACTATCAAAACTAAAAGGAGGGGTATTATGCGGGAAAAAATAGACAAACACACTATTGTAAACGATTTTGAGATTAATACGACAACTTGGGTTTGTGATGCAAACGACTTGCTTTGGGATATTAAAGTTTTAATGAGAGAATATTACGTTGGAACTTTTAATAAAAAAGGCAATTATTTAGTTGTTAAATTTAATAATGGGCAAAAATTTAGAATAACTGTTGCAGAAATTAAATAGTGGAAAAAAACAAAAAAGGTCTTTAAAATTTTAAGACCTTTTTGCTTATAATTTTAAATGGTTTTTATTTAAATTTTTGGCGTAAAACTCTTGACAAAGGGGAATAATAGTTGTAAAATTATCTTGCAGTTAGCAGTTAACGATAAAGAGTGCTAACAAAAGATAAGTTTAAGTGCCAAAAAGGAGAAGAGAATGAAACTCTCCGATAGGAAAAGGAAAATACTTCAGTTAGTCGTTGACGATTATATCACTACGGCGCAACCCGTATCTAGCAAAAGTTTAACCGAAAAGTATATGCAAGACGTTAGTTCTGCAACGGTTAGAAGTGAATTGAAACAGCTAGAAGAACTTGGGTTTTTATCCCAACCACACACTAGTAGTGGTAGAGTGCCGTCTGCAGAGGCTTATAAGTTATACGTTAGCGAACTTATGGATAAAAGCAAACTAACGAATAAAGAAGTCGTTGCTATTAAAGATGCTTTTAGAGAGCATGCAGATAATCTTGAAAAGGTTGTTCAAAATGCCGTTAAGGTAATAAGCGATTTAACCGACTACACTTCGGTTGCATATACTTCGCATAGCGACAAGGATAAAATCGTAAAGATTGATTTGTTTAGATATAAACCAACGCAAGCATTACTACTAATAGTAACCGAAAACACTTTAATTCGCGATAAGTTTATATCCGTTCCTGAAATAATGTCAGATGCGCAGATAATAGAGGCAAGCGAACTCATTTCAAAACTTTTCGTTGGCAAAGAGTTTGGCGAGATAATAAGTCTTGGCGAAGTTATTAAAGAAGAATTCCAAGGATATAGGGATATATTTGACGGGGTTATGGCTGCAATAGAAGACTATATCGCAAAGAATAATGCGCAAGTTATTTTAGAAGGGGAAGGAAAAATCTTAAACAACCCCGAATATAACGACACCGAAAAGGTTAAAAACTTCCTTTCGGTTGTAACCAACAAAAACAAACTTTCTGGGCTTTTGGCAGAAAATACCGACAATATTGAAATCAATATTAAAATCGGTGGGGAAGACGGAAAGGAAATGCCAAACGATTGCTCACTTGTTACTGCAACGTACTCTGCAAGTGGGGTTAAGATAGGAACGTACGGCGTTATAGGACCACTCAGAATGGACTATCAAAAGGTTGTTTCTGTATTAGAAGGCGTTGGCAAAATTTTAGAAGATATGTTGACTAATAAAAAATAAAGGATGTAATTATGAGCGAAAAAAAGGTTAACGACGTGGAAAAGGAAGAAGTTGCAACCGAAAGGAAAGAAGAGCAACAAGAAGATTCAAAAACCACCGAAATAGAAGAATTAAAAAAGCAAGTAGAAGAATATAAGGACAAATGGATAAGAAACGTTGCCGAGTTTGATAATTATAAAAAGCGCACGGCAAACGACTGGAAAAAGGGATACGACGAAGGAATTGCAAGCGTTATCGTGAAAATCCTTCCCGTTGGCGACAATCTTGATTACGCTTTGGGGCTTGGGCTAGACCAAAAGACCGAAGACGGAATTAAGGCGATAAAGAAAAAGTTTTTGGAAACGTTAGAAAGTTTAGAAGTTGTTGAAATTGATCCACTTGGCAAACAGTTTGACCCCAACGAAGCAGAAGCAATTATGCAAGCAGACGGAGATGAAGGGGAAGAAAGTGGAACGGTAAAACAGATTTTCCAAAAAGGTTATAAAAGACAAGACAAGATAATTAGATACGCTAAAGTAAGCGTAGTAAAATAAGAAAATTCAAGGAGATTTAATATATTATGAAAACAATAGGTATTGACTTAGGTACAACAAACTCTTGCGTTGCAGTTATGGAAAACGGCGAACCAGTCGTTATTGCAAACGCAGAAGGCTCTAGAACTACACCATCTGTAGTTGCTTTCCAAAAAGATGGCGAAAGACTTGTTGGTCAAGTTGCAAAGCGCCAAGCAGTTTCTAACCCAGATAGAACGGTTGCAACAATCAAAAGACATATGGGCTCTGATTATAAAGTTGCAATCGACGATAAAAAGTTTACCCCACAAGAAATTTCTGCAATGATTTTAACCAAGCTTAAAAAGGATGCAGAAAGCTATCTTGGTGGCACGGTAACAGACGCAGTTATCACCGTTCCAGCATACTTTTCAGACAGTCAACGTCAAGCAACTAAAGACGCTGGTAAAATCGCAGGACTAAACGTTTTGCGTATTATAAACGAACCTACCGCAGCAGCACTTTCATACGGACTTGATAAGGAAGGTAAAACCCAAAAGGTTATTATTTACGACCTTGGTGGTGGTACGTTTGACGTTTCTATTATGGAAATTGGCGACGGCGTGTTTGAAGTTTTGGCAACACACGGCAACAACATGCTTGGTGGCGACGACTTTGACAAGAGAGTTATGGATTATCTTGCACAAG
>JAZRMS010000098.1:0-4792 GCA_045647825.1 Christensenellaceae bacterium | reverse complement strand
TGGCTAGGCTCGGCTAGCCAAAGGACGAAATTGACCTTGTTGGTCATTGAGATCTTTGGCGCAGACAGTTAACGACGCCACGCGCCGTTTATCACTCATTAAAATCGTAGCCGTATTGCTTCATTAAGAACGCACTTTTTCGCCAATCTTCTTTAATCTTGACGTAAGTGGTTAAAAACACTTTTTTGCCAAGGAATTTTTCCATATCTTCTCTTGCAAAAGAAGAAACTTCTTTTATAGCCTTTCCACCTTTACCGATTAAGATTGCTTTGTGGTTTGGCTTTTCGCAAACTATATCTAGGTTAACAACGTAGGTTTTTTTGTTGTCTGAAAGTGAAAACTCGTTTACGATTATAGCAACGCCGTGTGGAATTTCTTTGTCAAATTTAAGAAGAATTTTCTCTCTCATAATTTCAGAAACCATAAACTTTTCCGAACGGTCTGAAACGATATCTTGGTCGAAAAGTTTTTCCCCTTCTGGCAAGAAAGATAAAATAACTTTTAATAATTCTTTCACGTTTTTGCCTTTTCTTGCCGAAACGGGAACGATATGCACGTCTTCGCTAGAAAGTTCTTTGAGTTCAGAAACAAGCAAACTCTCTGTCATAATATCCGTTTTAGTTAACGCAAGCACGGTAGGAACACCAGACGAAGTATATTTTTTTAACAATCTTCTATCTGCGTCGCTAATCCCTTCGTGCGCGTCCATAACGAAAAGCACCAAATCAACGTCTTGACTGCTGTCTTCGGTGGTCTTTTGCATAACAGAGTTTAGAAGGTTGTCCGCCTTGTAAATACCTGGGGTGTCGATAAACGCTATTTGATAATCTTCGGTAGTTAAAACGCCCAAAATTCTATCCCTAGTCGTTTGTGGTTTTGGTGAAACTATTGCAACCTTTTCCCCAACCAAAACGTTAACTAGCGTGCTTTTGCCTGCGTTTGCCCTTCCTACAACGGCAACGAATCCGCTTTTCACTTATCCTTCCTCTCTTCTTTCTTTTTCTCTTTTTCTGCTCTTTTTTGAATTTTCTTGTTTTCTTTTTCGTGATAGATTGCAAGAGCGGCTTTCTCAAAAGATCTCATCTCTTTTTTGTCTTCTTCGGTCATGTGATCATATCCAAAAAGGTGCATTAAGCCGTGGATTACCAAATATTCTCTCTCTGCTTTTTCACTATGCCCAAACTCTATCGCTTGTTGCTTTATTTTTTCATCACACAAAACTATAGAGCCAAGGAAAATATAATTGCCTTCTAATTCCGTTTGGCAATCTTCTGGATAAAGAATTTTACCACGAATTCCATCTAGGCTAGGATAAGACAAAACGTCTGTTATTCCATCAACGCCACGAGTATTTCTGTTTAGATTGCTCATACTTTCGCCATCGTGAAAAACTAATTCTACCTTGAATTTAGAAACTTGTCCAAGTGCCTTTAACACAGCGTTGCCAAGTTTTCTCATTCTAACTCTTCTATCTAAACATTCTATATAAATTTTTGCCATTTTTCTTCTCCTATGACATTAAACCGTTAAGGTTAACTTTTGGATATTCAACACGCCCGTGATAGATACCCGTTAAGTTGTTAACTACCGTGTGAACGATAATATTTAATTCTTTTAAGGTGATTTCGCAATCGTCAAACTGACCTAGTTCCATTCTGTTGTTAACGATATTTCTAACCACGTTTTTAACGTTTGCTCTAGAACGATCTTGAAGTGATCTTGACGCAGCCTCGCACCCGTCTGCAATCATTAAAATAGCAGCGATTTTGGTCTTTGGCTTTGGCCCAGCATAGCAATACTTGCTTAAATCAACTTCGCCATCTGTGAACTTTTTAGCCTTGTCGTAAAAATACAAGATAGGCAACGTGCCGTGGTGTTGAATACAAGCATCTGCAATTTCTTGTGGAAGTCCACTTTTAATTACTAGATTGTATCCGTCTATTGCGTGAGATTTTATTATGTTGGTTGAAAGTTCTGGGGTCAATTCGTCGTGCGGGTTAAAGCCGTCAACTTGGTTTTCGGTGAAAAACTCTGGGCGACGCAATTTTCCTATATCGTGATAATATGCACAAGTTCTTGCTAAAAGCGCGTCTTCCCCGATTGCGGCAGCGCAAGCTTCGGCTATATTTGCAAGCACTATTGAGTGGTTGAAAGTTCCCGGCGTTTGTTGGATTAATTTTTTTATAAGTTTTGATTTATGGTCGGTTAGTTCTGCATATTTAAATGGCGAAACCTTTTTGAACGTTGCCTCGAACACGGGAAGTAATATGGTAAAGATTGCAACTGCAATAAGCCCTGAAACGGATGCACTTACTAGTGATGCAACGACGTTGCTTTCCCCTTTTTCCAAAATATTCATAACCACGCACGCAAGTGATGGAAGAGAAACCAAAAAGCTTCTTGCCAAAAGTTGTAAACGAGAATTTACTTTGTCCATACAGAAAATTGCAAGCATTCCCGATGCAAAACACATTATTAAAACAGGATAATTACCAACCGAAAAAGCCTCTTCTGCAAAAGAGTCGAACAAGAACACTATAACGCAGAATATCATATTCATAAATACTGCCGTGCGCTTGTTTGTTACGAACAACGTCATAAGTGCTGCAAACGCTAGTGGGCGCAAATACACGTTAACGTATGCCCCAAGCGCATAACAAACTACTATTGAAAGCTCTAAAATTAAGAAGAGCATTTGAGAGTTTATGGGGTTTCTTAAAAAATTCCTTTCTTCTAACGCAAAATAGAAAACCATACACGCAAGAGTTATAATAAGCGAAACAACGAAATGCAAGAAAGTGGCTAAATCGGAAAAATATTTAACCATATCCAGTTCGCCTTTGGTGGCGCTTATATAAACGAACGAATAAAAAAGTAGCCCGATTATTATGGCGTTGAACAAATATACCAAAACGTTAAGCACAACGTCTTTGGTTGTCCACGTATCAAGTTTTTTAGATTTCAATTTTTTCATAACAAAATCCTTTATCCGACAGAAAATATCCGCCTGTATTTCATATTAACGCGATACACGTATTCGTTATCGCAAAATTGTTTTTCCACGTTGGTAAAGATTATTTCTCTTTCTTCTAAATTAGATACTGCTAAAAGTAGAGCGTGCTCTTCTTGATTATCTATAGTAGAGCGATATATAAACTCTGCCTTGCAAATCAACTTTGCCATCGCTAAAACGTTGATTTTTATCTCTTTTTCTTGGGAAAAGATAACCCCGTCCACTAAAAGATCGCCCTTTTTTACCACGTCGCCCACTTTTACTAGTGGCGTTCCACGATACACTTTTAGTTCTTCTATTTCCCCGTCCGCCTCTGCATAAAAGGCATATTCTTTGCCTGATAATACTTGGGTTTTTTGCGAAGACAAAACCAACTCAACCATCAGTCTATTGCCACGCTTTTTGCAAGAAACGAAAGAAAAACAATCGTTTTTTGCCAAAATTTCATCTTCTAATTTAGGCAAGTTAAGACTTGAAAAGCGCAAGGTTTTTTGCCCGTATTCAGCACTTATAAATTCTTCCACGCGGTTTTTATAAATACTGCCACTACCAGAAAAATCCACACCCAAAACAAAGTCGTTAAAGAAAAAACAACTGACGACAAAAATTATTCCCCCTATAAGCAAGCCGATAGACTGGTATAGGGAATAAAAGGGCAATAATTTCCCCTTATTTTTGACTTTTGTTATATTATAACACAATTCTTTTGCAATTGCAAAAAATTTTTTACTATCTTTAAAGTTTACCGTTACGATTAGAACCTTGTTTCCCGATTTTTTAGCATCTCTAATTTCTATCCCTTTTTTTCTAACGCTTTCAATAAAACGGTCTAGGTTTAGCCCTTCTATTTTATAAACGGCGTAAAGCCCCTTTACGTTATCTCTATACCTTTTATTTTTCCGCAAATAACAACGTCCCCCTCGCAATATTTTTTGACGTATAACCCTTGCCCATATATTCTTAAGCACCCTTTCTTTAGCGCAAACAAAAGCTCTTCTTCGGTATATCTGCAAATACTTTTCACGTTCTCTATAAAAATAGCGCCGTCGCCAAACATAACAACTCTAAAATTAGGCTCTCTTGGCAACTCACTCTCATCAAAAAATCCTTTTATGCAATCGATAAACCCCATACTTTCCCCCCTTCTTAATACTTTATGTTTTTTTGCACAAAAAAAGACTTTGGATTTTCCAAAGTCCTTTTGTTTTATGTGGTTTTTAGTTTTTATAATAGTTAATCAAGCAACCTTTTAGGATAATTTCTTTTTCTGCAGGGGTTAGTTCATCCATTTTCAAAGTAATTGAACGGGTGTTTTCGCCTATTACCTTTGCGCTAAATTCTTTTGCGCCGTTAATTAACGCGCTCTTAACGTTTTCTATATAAACGTAGTCGCCAACCTTAAAGTCGTTTTTATCTGCTAAAAATGGTATCATACCCCAGTTGATAAGGTTACTTCTATATCTCTTGGTTGCATATTCTTTTGCAATATTAGCAACGCCACCAAGTACCCTTTGACAAGATGCGGCTTGTTCTCTTGCAGAGCCGTCGCCCGGCTTTATAGAACATACAACGCTACCGTAAGTGGTGTTGTTTTCATCAAAACCAAGCTCTGCGGGGAAAGCGCCGTCTCTAACTGCTTTTGCTCTGCCAACGTATGCAGGGTCTTTTCTAGAAAGAGCAAACTCTGCAAGTTTTAGTGGATTAGAGCGATAAGAAGAAGTTTCGCCAGATGGAATAAGTTCGTCCGTTGTGGTAACGGGGTCTTGAAGAACGGAAACA
>JAZRMS010000097.1:0-2889 GCA_045647825.1 Christensenellaceae bacterium | reverse complement strand
AGAGCAGTTTGGCGACGTTGAAAGGCTATACGAGCGCGTAGAAGAGCTTAAAGGCAAGCTAAAAGAAAAGCTTGTAGAAGACAAAGACTCTGCGTTTTTATCAAAAACTCTTGCAACCATAGATTGCGATTGTGAGGTTAGAACGGACGTTGAAAACATGAAAGTTTCTCTTCCTTTCCCTGCGAAGGTAAAGGAAAGGTTTGTCAAGCTAGAGTTCAAATCGCTAATAAAAAAATCTAGTTGGTTTGAAGAAATAAGCGACAACGCGCCTGCAAGCCTAACTGCAGAGCAAGAAGAACAGGTGGCGATAAAAACTATAGAAAACCTTTCCACTTTATCAGAGTTAAATTTTTCTTTCCCTATTGCCATTGCAATAGAAGAACGCTCTATTAATTTATCAGACGGAAAGACAGAGTTTATAGTTCCTGTTAGAAAAGAATTGCTTGACGACGGCTTTATGCCGTCCGAAGTGCTAGCAAGTTTATCACCATTGTTTATAGGTGGCAAAACCCTTGTAGTGTTCAATAAAAAGGAATTAATGCACTTTGTAAAGCAAACGCTTAACGTTGAACTGACAGCGCCTTGCGAAGACGTTTCTATAATGAAATACCTTGCCGATTACTCTGGAAAGGAACAATCGTTAAAAGACCTTTTAATTGAATATGGACTAAACGAAAAGACCGTTGCATCTTCCCTTTTTACAGCATATAAAATGCTAAAAGAAAAGCTAGAGCAAGAACAAATGATGGGGCTTTATCAAGAAGTGGAACTTCCTTTAGCCGACGTTTTGTATCAAATGGAAGTTTCCGGCTTTAAGGTTGACTATGAGGCTTTGTGTGAAACGGGCGAAAAATATCGCGAAACGCTTTCTAAACTAGACCAAGAGTTCCACGACCTTGTTGGCGAAGAGGGTGCAACCACCAACATAAACTCGCCAAAACAACTTGGCGAATTGCTTTTTGAAAAACTTAAAATAGGCAAAGGCAAAAAGACCAAAACGGGATATTCGACAAACGCCGACGTTTTAGAAGAATACGAAACGGCACACCCTGCTATCCCCATCTTGCTAAAATATCGCCAAGTTCAAAAATTGCAATCAACTTATATAGAAGGATTTAAGCCGTTGATAGACAAAAAAACGGGGTTAATACACACCACCTTCCACCAAACGGTGACGGCAACGGGCAGACTATCTTCTAAAGAACCTAACTTGCAAAACATTCCTGTTAGAGAAGATGAGTCAAGAGAGATTAGAAAGTTTTTCGTTCCAAAATCAAATGACAGAATTTTGATTACTGCCGACTACTCTCAAATAGAGTTAAGGCTTTTGGCAGCGTTTTCTAACTGCGAGCCCCTTATACAAGCTTATAGCGAGGGCAAAGATATTCACGCATCAACCGCATCAAAGGTGTTTAACGTGCCACTTTCTCAAGTAACTTCTAAAATGAGAAGTGAAGCAAAGGCGGTTAATTTTGGCATAATTTACGGCATAAGCGAATACGGGCTTGCCAAAAACTTGAAAATTTCTGCAGGACAAGCTAGAGAATATATTTCCACTTATTTTAAGGAATATCCACAAGTAAAAAAATATATGGAAGATAACGTTGAGTTTGCAAAGCAGACGGGCTATGCAAAAACTTTGCTAGGCAGACGCCGTTATATTAGAGAACTTTCTTCTTCTAACTACAATTTGCGCCAGTTTGGCGAACGCGTTGCAATGAATATGCCTTTGCAAGGCAGTAGCGCAGACATAATAAAACTTGCAATGATAGGCGTTAGTAGAAGAATAAAAGAAGAAGGATTAAAGAGCGAACTTATCCTTCAAGTTCACGACGAACTAATAATAGACGCGCTTAAATCAGAGCGTGAACAAATAGAAAAAATATTGACCGAGGAAATGGAAGGCGCTGTTAATTTGAGCGTTAAGCTCACCGTAAGCCACGGCTTGGGCGAAACTTGGTTTGAGGCAAAATAAAATGAAAAACAAACACCTTATAGCCATAACGGGTGGAATTGGTAGCGGAAAAAGCCTTGCGCTATCCGCACTAAGTAAAAAGGGCTATCTGGTTTTATCTTCTGATAAAATCGTTAGCGAGCTTTATGAAAAGAGAAAAATAAAACTTCTTCTTAAAACTCTTTTCCCCACCGCAGTTACAGGCAGAATAAAATTAAATATTGATAGAAAAATCATTTCCGATTACGTTTTTAATAATAGTGATATGCTAAAAAAACTGACCGATTTAATAACCCCACTAGTTATGGAAGAAATATTAAAGCGCTATAAAAAAGCAAAAACTACTGTCTTTGCAGAAGTTCCGTTGCTTTTTGAGTGTGGTTTTGAGAAATATTTTGACCAAGTGATTGTTATCTTTAGAGATAAAAAGGCGCGGATCGATAGCGTTAAAAGGCGTTCTAACCTCTCGGAAGAGCAAATAGAATCAAGAATGAACGCGCAGTTTGACTATGATAATAGTGACCTTTCTAATTATATCGTTATTAAAAACGACGGCACGGAAACAGACCTAGAACAAAAAGTTTTGGATATTGCAAAAGAATTTTAGAAAACTTAAAACGCGAACTCAAAAAGAGTTCGCGTTTATGTTTTAAATCAAATTCAACTTACTATTCTTTATCAAAGGCGTGGATTGTGCGTGAATATTCTTTAGGCGACATCCCCGTAATCTTCTTAAATACTGCGCAAAAATAAGACGGCTCGTTGAAATTTAGCGCATCAGAAATAACAGAAACGGTATTTTCCTTGCCCTTTCTAATCATTTTTTTAGCCTCTTCTATTTGCAGTTCGGTAAAAAATCTAAAAATGGTTTTACCCGTCACTTCCTTAAACCTTGTGCATAAAAAGGTTTTGCCATACCCCATTTTTAAAGCAAT
>JAZRMS010000096.1:0-2670 GCA_045647825.1 Christensenellaceae bacterium | reverse complement strand
TATGTATAATTTTTTCACAGATAATCAACAAATAAACGGCAAGTTTTATATTGCCGGTGGCGACTATAACCACATTAAAAACGTTCTTAGAATGAAAAAGGGCGAACAATTTTTAGTTAGCAACGGCGGTGTTAGCCACTTATGCGAGTTAGAAGATTTTGAAAACGAATCCGTTATAGCAACGATTGTAGAAGAAAACTATCAAGATACTTCTCTGCCTATCGAAATCCATCTTTTTCAAGGCTTACCTAAAGCAGACAAGCTTGAACTTATAATTCAAAAAACGGTTGAGCTTGGCGTTAACAAGATAATCCCTGTAGAAATGAAACGCTCGATTGTCAAGCTTGACGACAAGAAAAAAGACGGCAAAACTGCAAGATGGCAAGCCATTGCAGAAAGCGCGTCTAAACAAAGCAAGCGCACGGCTATACCTACCGTAGAAACTGCCGTATCATATGCAAAGGCTCTTGAAATGGCAAAGGAATTGGATTTAATAATTCTTCCTTACGAGAGCAAAAACGGAATGCTTGATACCACCAACGCCTTAAAAGAAATTAAAGCAGGCATGAAGGTTGGCGTTATAATAGGCCCTGAAGGCGGTTTTGATGATAAAGAAGTAGAAAAAGCAAAAGAGCTTGGCGCTAAAATAGTTTCGCTTGGCAAACGCATTTTACGCACCGAAACAGCATCTATTACAACGGTTGCAATGCTTATGCTTTACGCTGAAACTACTCTATAAGTTAATTATCTTTCGTTTTATATATAAATGGCGAAGCCGAATTATCGGCTTCGCCATTTACTAATTTACCACTTAATCAGTCAAGAAAAATACTGCAAGGCCACCTACACCAGTGTGCGATCCTATAACAGCCTCTAAATAACCAATTTCTACGCTTTCTACCATCGCTCCGTTTTTTATCTTTTCGGCAAGCGATATCGCGTCTTGCTCGCAATCTGCATGAGCAATATAAACCTTCGTATTTTGCTTAACACCATCTTTAACTATATTTGCTAAATGAGTAATAGACTGTTTTCTAGATAACACTTTTCCAACAGAAGTTAAGCACCCCTCTTCGTTAACTTTTATTATAGGCTTTATCTTTATCAAAGTCCCTATTTTATATAAAAGTGACGGGATTCTTCCACCTTGATGCAAATAATATAGGTCGTCTACCGTAACGAAAGTTTGCATTTTATCTCTTGCATTTAAAATATATTCGTATATCTCTTTTGCAGTTTTGCCATCTTGGCGCATTTTTACCGCTTGCTCGACAAAGTATCCTTGCCCAAACGACCCCGTATGCGTATCTGCGCAATATATTTCAGCATTTGGATATTCTTCAATAATCCTTGCCCTTGCAGATTCGGCAGAAGAAAACGAAGCGCTTACCCCAGATGAAAAACCTATATAAAGCACGGGAACGCCTTGTTTTACAGCCTTTTCAAACTCTTCGTAATACTGGACTTCATTTGCGCAAGACGTTGAAAGTTTTGGTTTTTCTTTTATCGTATTGTAAAATTCTTGCAAAAGAAACGGGTTATCCGTTTTAAAAGCAGGGAAAACTTCCCCATTTATTAAATAGTATAAGGTTACAACCGATATCTCGTTGTCATTAAAATAATCAACGCTTAAATTTGCAGTTGAATCCGTAACAATTTTAAAGTTCATAAATACTCCTTGGTTTCATTAATATTACGATATTAATATAGCATTTATCTTATAAAAAAGCACTCTATAATATGCGTGTTAAACTCTAAACTTAAAACACTAACGGTAGATACGGCTAATTTTGCTCTACTCACAGTAGAATATATAATAAACGCATAGTAAAAAGTTTACTTTTTTATCGTTTTTTGTTATAATCTCTAAAAAAGGTGAATTATGCAAAAATTAGTTGTAGCATCAAATAACAAAGGCAAACTTAAAGAAATTAAAGAAATTTTAAAAGATAAATACGAAGTTGTTTCTATGGGCGAAATGGGCTTTTGCGAAGAAATTGTAGAAGACGGAAACTCTTTCTACGAAAATGCAAAAATAAAGGCTCAAACGGTTGCTAAGGCTCTTAATTTAGACGCTTTGGCAGATGATAGCGGTCTTTGCGTTGACGCGCTTGACGGTGCTCCTGGAATATACTCTGCTAGATACGCTGGCGAGCATGGCGACGACAAGGCAAATAGAGATTTACTCTTGAAAAATTTAGAGAGCAAAACTAATAGAAAGGCTAAATTCGTAAGTTCAATAGTATTAGTTAAAGCAGACGGCACGGAATTTGTAGGGCTTGGCGAAACACACGGCACTATTGGCTTTGAAGAGCAAGGCTCAAACGGTTTTGGTTATGACTGCATATTTATCTCTGATGATTTAGGTGTAAGCTTTGGCTTAGCAAGCGACGAAGATAAAAATAAAGTTAGCCACCGTTATCGTGGACTTGTTGATTTGCTCGGTAAATTATGATAAAAATAGTAATACTCTCTGACACGCACGGCAATTTGCAAGCAATTGACAAGATGGCGCAAATAATACTTGAAAGCGACTACGTTTTTCACCTTGGTGACCATTTTGACGATATGAAAAATTACGCGCACGTTTTAGGCGACAAATTGTATCGTGTGCACGGTAATTGCGATTGGGGCAATCAAAAAGACGTAATTGTTAAAATAGACTCACAC
>JAZRMS010000095.1:0-2975 GCA_045647825.1 Christensenellaceae bacterium | reverse complement strand
GTTTAAGGACGTGGACGTTATTCAAATAGGCGCTAGAAATATGCAAAACTTTGAACTATTAAAAGAAGTTGGCAAAACGGGAAAACCTATACTTCTTAAAAGGGGACTTGCCAACACATTGCAAGAACTTTTGATGAGTGCAGAATACATTATGGCAGAAGGGGATAGCCAAGTAATACTCTGCGAACGCGGAATTAGAACGTTTGAAACTATGACAAGAAACACGCTTGATTTGTCGGCTGTTCCCGCAATAAAAGAGCGCACGCATTTGCCTATAATAATAGACCCAAGCCACTCAACCGGTATTGCAAAATACGTTGCACCCATGTCGCTAGCATCAGTTGCCGCTGGGGCAGATGGGCTTATAATCGAAGTTCACAACGATCCTAGGAAGGCGCTTTGTGACGGTGCGCAATCGCTTAACCCCGTTCAGTTTGAAGAGTTGATGAAAAAGGTAAAAGCAATGCTACCTATAGTTGACAAAGTTTACGGAGAATAATAAAATGAAAATAGGTATCGTAGGTTTGGGGCTAATAGGTGGTACGCTTGGTAGAACGCTTGTTGCAAGAACAGATTGCCAAGTTTTTGCTTTTGATATTTCTAAACGCGCTATGCTTGATGGTAGATTGCTTTCTGCTTATCATAAGCCGTTAGAAGAAAAGGATATTGCTTCGCTTGATATTTTGTTCTTATCGCTATATCCAAACGCGCTAGAAGAGGCTATCGACAAGTATTGCCCATTATTAAAGGATGGGTGCTTGGTTGTCGATTGTTGCGGTAACAAGCGCAGAGTAGTAAAGCAAATGGAAGAAAAAGCCAAAAAGTTTGCTAATTTAGAGTTTATAAGTTCACACCCCATGGCGGGAAGAGAGTTTTCTGGGGTAAACCACTCAACGGCAAACTTGTTTGACAAAGCGTCTATGATTATAGTGCCTGTAAAAGCACAACTTAAAACAATATCTAATTTTAAGCAATTTTGTTTAGAGCTTGGGTTTGGCTCGGTGGTTATTTCCACAGCAGAAAAGCACGACGAAATTATAGCGTATACTTCACAACTAGCGCACTTGGTTTCTAGTTCGTATATAAAAAGCCCAACGGCAAAAGAATTTGCAGGTTTTTCTGCGGGAAGTTTTAGAGATATGACAAGGGTTGCAAGGTTGTCGCCTGAAATGTGGGCTCAACTAACCGTTGATAACGCTGATTTTTTGGTTAAAGAACTAGGATATTTTATAGATAATTTGACGGAATATAAAAACGCTCTTGAAAAAAAGGACGTTGACAAAATGAAAGAACTTCTTGAAGATGGCAACGAGAAAAAACTTGCATCTGAAAGAACGAGAAGGAGTTGGCTTAATGACAAACAAAAATAATGAAAGGGTGGTTAGTGTTTCAGCATCTAATAAATACGACGTTATTATAGGCGAAAGTCTTATTAAAAACGCAGGCGAACACCTAAAAAAAGTAGTAAGCGCAAGTAAGATAGCAGTCGTTACGGACGACGTTGTGGATGCAATCTACGGCGAAAAACTAACTTGTTCGCTAAAGGAAAGCGGTTATAACGTGGTTAAGTTTGTTTTTAAGAACGGAGAGCAAAGCAAAAACCTAGTTACTTATGGAAAGATAGTGGAATTCCTTGCAGAAAACGCCATTACAAGAACGGATGCGATAGTTGCGCTTGGTGGTGGCGTTGTAGGTGATATGGCAGGCTTTGCAGCCGCAACCTATTTAAGGGGAATAAAGTACGTTCAAATTCCTACTACGTTGCTTTCTCAAATAGATTCTTCCGTTGGTGGAAAGACGGCGGTTGATTTAGAAAAAGGCAAGAATTTAGTAGGTGCGTTTTATCAGCCAGCCTTGGTATTGTGCGATACGGGGGCTTTAGATACCCTTCCTAAAGAAATTTTTGTAGATGGAATGGGCGAAACTCTTAAATACGCTTTACTTGATAAAAAGGTGTTTGATATAATAGAAAAAGAAGAGTTTTTTAAAGGCGAATTAGTTCAAGCTTGCGTTGATTACAAAAGAAGAATCGTTGAGCAAGATGAGTTTGAAGGCTCTTTAAGAAAGGTTTTGAATTTAGGACATACCATTGCACACGCAATAGAAAAACTTTCTGACTACAACATAACTCACGGCAAGGCCGTTGCTATAGGATTAAAGGTGATTGGAAAAACTTCGTTTAATCACGGGTATATAGACCAAAACACATTGGAAAAAATCAATCAATTAATAAGCAAATGGATTGATAACGTTGAGTTGCCTTTCTCTATCGAAAAAATATGCGAAGTTGCATTAAATGATAAAAAGAGAAAAGGCGAAGAAATTTCTTTAATATTGATTAAAGGAATAGGAAATGTTTTTGAACAAAAAATTAAAATTTCTGATCTTAAGGAATATTTGGCATGAACGTTAAAATAACGGGCGGTGAGTGCTCTGGTGTTTTAGAGGCTATTCCGTCAAAATCTTATGCGCATAGAATTGCTATTTGCAATTTTTTAGCAAAAAATCAAATAGACGGTGGTTGTGGCGACTTTTCTTCTAACGATATTAAGGCAACCGAAAAGTGCTTAAAAGCGCTTGTACGGGGAGACAAAGAGTTGGATTGTGGGGAGTCTGGCTCAACGCTTAGGTTTTTGTTGCCGTTAGTTTCAGCACTTGGTGGTAAATATACTATTTTAGGGCACGGAAAACTTATGGAACGCCCTAACGACGAGCTTATTAATGCGCTTAAAGAAAACGGAGTTGAATTTTATAAGGATAAAGGAATAACTGTTGAAGGCAAACTAAAAAGCGGTGTTTTTTCGCTAAGGGGAGATATTAGTTCTCAATACGTTTCGGGACTACTTATGGCGCTACCTATTCTTTCTGGTGATAGCGAAATCCGTTTAACATCTCAACTTGCATCAAAGCCATACGTTGATATAACGATAGAAGTATTAAAAGGGTATGGGATAGAAATTGAAGAAAAAGAAAGT
>JAZRMS010000094.1:0-2859 GCA_045647825.1 Christensenellaceae bacterium | reverse complement strand
GCTGGGACTCGCTTTGTCGGGGTGCATTTCATAGCCTTTGACAAACAAACCGGTATTTAAGTATTTGCATAGTTGCTTTTCCATGATTTTTGTTGAGGTTTTTGCCTCTCCTACTATCATGGATACGACCTTTAGGTGATTAACTAGTTTTATATTCTTGGTAAAGCGTATGAGTGCGAGTTCGTTTATATGAAAGCCGTTTGACGTTCCCTCCAACAAGTAACCGCCAAAGTCGGGAGAGCCTACCGCTGCAAGTAAAGGGATTTGATTTTCAACTATATATCCAAATTGCTTGAAGTATTCACAGGCAAGGTATTCTAAAAACGGTTCCATTCCGTTTCCGTTTTTTGTAACTTCTATTCTTGCAATGATATAATTCGTGGGAGAAATACCGTTTTCTATCAACGTATCGTATTTTCTTTGTAACTCGTCGGTAAATTCGTAGTCTTTTTCAACGTCTTTGAAAATAATATATTTATCGCCTTGGAATAGGTAGGGTTTCTTTTCATGGAGATAGAGTGGGGAATAATATAAGTTCGGACCGTGATATATACCCGTAACGAGATTGTAGCGGAACGCTTCTCTTAATACCTTTTGAGTTCCTTTTGGCGAGAAAGGGAAAGTCGGGTTGTCTAAATATCCCGCCCCCGTTATGTTCGCGAATATAAACGCATTGATTGCATCCATTTTTATCGCTTTCCCTAAAGGAGTATCAACAATGGGATACTGAAAGTTCGTTTCAAAGATTTTCATAACGTTCTCTTTTGTTAAAAGCATACGAAGTATCCTCCTTTGTTTAATGGTAATACTAGTATAACATGTTTATGGAAAAAAATCAAGGTCTTTTTTTATGCGTTGAATAAAAAGAAAAACGCATGCTAAGGGCGTCACTCTTAGGGATTTTTTAGCAACTATAAAAGGATAGCAAAATTTTTGCTATCCTTTTACTTTTTGCTTTGCAAAAACACACGACTTAACTTTGTTAAGTATAGTGTGCTACACTTTAATTAAAGAAAAGTGGATTTAAGAAATCTAAATCTTCTTCGTTATCCAAAACAATGTCCGTTAACAAATCGTAGATTTCCAACAATTCTTCGTCTATCGTTTCCCCGTCTTCTTGGGCGTTAACCAATGAAGCCACCTTAAAATCTAAAATCTCTATAAAGCGACCAGAATCATCCAATGATAAAAATTTTTCGATTTTTGATTCAAATAACAGTTTTTTTGCTTCTTCTTTCGCTCTTGTGGTAAATTTATTTTTTTGAATTTCGCTTAACATATTTCTTTTTCTTTCCTTTTTTACTTATATTTACTAATTTAAAATCACGAATTTCTTTATTGCTTACAGGTCTACAAGTCACTACATTATTATTTGTCGGGTTTATACTTGTAGTTGCTCGTTTTCCGATACGATTATAAGAAGGGCGTTTTTTCTCGTCAATTTTGACTGGCGTTATTGCATTTGGCTTTGTAAATAGATTTTCTAAAACATCTATTTTATCAATCTTTCTGCTTTCTTCTACAATACGATTTTGTGCGTGTTTAGTAATCGTATATTTTCCAACCTTAACGTTTTTCGTGTTCTTCTTTGCCATTTCTTTTTTAGGTTTAAACAAGAAACCAAGTATACTCATATTATATCAACTCCTTTATCGTTAGTCAAGGAAAAATGCGCGCTTAAATTTCCTTGCTTTTATATTATAACAAAATTTAGCAATTAAATAAAGCAATTTTGGGAGATGGTTGTCTACCCTGTTTCGCTTTGTAGAGTAGACAATATAATATATATTTGTGTAAATACTTGACTTTTGAGTAGACACTTTGTATAATATTGAAAAAGGAAGAGTGTTATGATGGATAAAATTAAGATAAAAATATCGTCTTTCGTGGCGAATATATTAGAAAACGATGCATTGCGCTTTGGGTTTATGAAGAATGGAAACTCAAACAAAAATGCATTGTTAAATAAACTTATTCCAACGCTTGTGGACGTTAGAAAGGCAAGACGCAACGAAATTGAAGATATTCTAAAAAACGAATACAATCGAAAAGATAGCGAAAATATCTATAACGCCGTCAATACCGTTATTGATAGGGTATATTTTGAAGATGAAGAATTAAATGTTTTAGACGAATATATTTGGATTAGACCGTCAAAAGAAACGATAGCCACTTACGACGAAATAGAAACAAGCGAAACACTTATAACGGCACAAGAAATCCCTGTTTATATCCGTGGGCTTTTGAATGAATATGCCCGTTTGCCACAATATAAAAGAGAAATCTTAACTTTTAATAGGGAACTAGAAAGTTTTGCAAACGCTTGTGTTACGCATCAAATATTGTATTTTCGCGACAGAGAAACAGGCGAACGATACAAAGCGTTTGCTTTTGGGTACTATTATGGTTATTTGTATGACCAAACGAATTATTGCATTATATACGATATAAACAATAAAATAATAAAGGCCATAGCCTTATATCGAATAAAAGATATTTATGATATCAAGCAAAAATATAGACCAAGTGAACGATTAATAGAGCAATTACAAGCATATGTAGATAATTGCGACTTTGACACAGAAATAAGTGCGGGAGTGGACGAAAATGTTTTTTAATAGAACAAAAAAGAAAAGCGGTTACGTAAAAGCAAAAACTCCCGAAGCAAGGAAACGGCAAAAAGCGGCAATCGCTGCCTATTACGCAAAAAAGAAAACGGCAACCAAAAAGAAAAAATAAAATTATCCGTAATGCTTGTGCACTACGGATAGTTTTTCTCTAACGGAAGAGCGCATATCAACGCTTTTTGTTGTTTGGGTCAAGAGGGGATAGCAAATAAGGGGTAGAAAAATAAAAAAC
>JAZRMS010000093.1:0-4568 GCA_045647825.1 Christensenellaceae bacterium | reverse complement strand
GATGCGATTTCATAATTATCTTTCATAATTTCAAAGAAGAAATGGTTTTTGCAATGGTTAACTTCGGGGAAGTAGCTACCTTGGGTGAAATAATAGCCGTTCATGTAGAATATTTTCTTTTGATTTGCTTCAGTTCTTTCCATTATTTCGCGAACTTCGTCTGCAGCTTCGCCATATCTTTCGTCAAAGAATTCTTTTACAGCCTTTTCAACGTCAAGATTGTTAGAAAGTGCTTGCATAACAACAAGGTTAACTTCGTTAACGCTACCAAATGGATGTTGATAGCTGCGGTCAATTCTGTTAACAAAACCTTGGTGTGGATATTGTTCGCAATAAGAATATTTGTGTTCTATATGTTCCTTGAACATAATAGGAAGTCTACCTTTGCCAAAATATTCACCAAAAATATCAGTTTCTATAACGTATGGATTTTTTTCAATTTCATTAAAGAAATCGTTGTCAGGAAGAGAAAGTGACCAGTCGTATTTAGTCCACTTGTCCATAACAAAAAGATTTGGCGAAATTTCTGCAAATGCTTTAAGCATCATAGTTTGGTCTTTAGCAAGGCTTGCGAAAGGTCTAACTATCATTTCTTTGCCGTATTTATTGCAAACGTTATATAAAATTTCGGTTACGTATTTAACTCTTTCAATCTTGTCTAATTTTTGATTTTTAAGTTTTAAGAGTGGTATTTTCGTTTCATGCAAGGTTAAAACAATACCATCCATTTTTGGATATTGTTCAAAAAAGTCAATTATTTTATTTTCTAGATAGTCTTTTACGATAGGGTGGGATACTTCTATATCGCCATTTTCATTTAAAACTTCTGGGAAAGTTTTGCTAAACGCTCTTGGAAGATCTAATTCGTGGTGCCACATGAAAGTCTTGATTCCCGCTGCATGTGATCTTTCCAAACCTTCATTAACAACTTTTTGGCACATTTTAACGTATTCAGCATCCTTTTCGTCGTTAAATTGTGCATATTTAACGCTAAAAGTCATTCCGTCTATATTTCCTTTAACAGGATCGTGGATAGGCCCTGTGATTTGTATATGGTTGTAGTTAGCCTTGATTGCATAATCAATGCAATATTCATAATAGTTTTTTTCCACATTGTCTGGGTTGATTATTGAAATGCCCCTGATTGGATAGACTGTGCTCATTTATATTCTTCTTAATGATTTCTGTTTTTATTATATCATATATAATAAAATTGTAAATGTCAAATAATAGACAAAACAAGTAAAAAAATATCTAAATTTTTTAATTTGTAGATTTATAAACTTAATCCGTAAATTAGTATAAAATTCTTATATAGTATTGACAAATTTGACCTTTTGATATAAAATATATATTTGTGGAAAGTGTGTAATTATATAAAAAATACTGAATTGAAACTAGTGTGGTTGCGTTAGTGGTTTAAAAATAAAAAATCCCAACTTATAAAAAGTTGAGATTTGGCAGGGGAGACGCGACTCGGGCGAAAGCCCTGCGTAGTAAAACGGAGCAGTCAGCAACCGGTGCGGTTGCGTTTAGAAATAAAAATAGCACCAAGAAATAAATTCTTAGTGCTATTTGGCAGGGGAGACGCGACTCGAACACGCAACCGGCGGTTTTGGAGACCGCTGCTCTACCAATTGAGCCACTCCCCTAAAAGCATATAGATTATATAATAAAACTTTGATTTAGTCAAACAAAATGAGGGTAAAAATGAAAAAGAAATTTAAATTAGGCGTTATTGGTGCAGGTTTTATGTCAACTGCCTTTATAAATGGTGCGTTAAAGTCAAACGTTATTGATTCAAATAACGTAATTGTTAGTGACGTTAATCAAAATGCCCTTGATAATATTGCAAAAAAAGGCGTTTCTATAACGACTAACAACAAAGAAGTAGTTGATAATTCAGAGTTTGTTTTGTTTGCTGTTAAGCCACAAAGTTTAAGCGACGTTTTAGAAACCATAAAGGGTTGTGATTGCAATAAATTTATTTCAATCATGGCTGGCGTTAAGAAAGAAAAAATTAAAAGTGTTTTTAATAATGCGTTGGTTGCTAGATGTATGCCAAACACGCCTTGTTCTATAGGTGAAGGAGCAATAGGCTTGGACGTTTCTGATTATACTTTAGATAGCGACGTTGAGTTTATTAGTAAGCTTTTGGGGTCTTTAGCCAAAGTCGTTATCGTTAAAGAGGATAAATTAAATGCTGTTACAGGTGTTAGTGGAAGTTCTCCAGCATATTTTTATATGTTTCTAAAAGGTATTATTGATGCAGGTGTTAAAAACGGCTTGACTGAAGATCAAGCAAAAGAACTTGCTACTAATACTATGATAGGCGCAGGAAAGATGGTTTTGTCTAATCCAGATAAAACAATTGATGAACTAATAAATGCCGTTTGTAGTAAAGGTGGCACTACGATTGAAGCTGTTAAAACGTTTGAAAGCAATAATTTAAATGAAATTACCGAAAGGGCAATTGAGGCTTGTATAAAGCGCTCAATTGAGTTAGAGAATTTATAATGAAAAAGGTTGAGATTTATACTGACGGCGCTTGTAGTGGAAATCCTGGCGTTGGTGGGTATTGTGCAATTCTTATATATAAAGGTGTGGAAAAAGTTATTAGCGGTAGAGAAGAAGACACCACGAATAATAGAATGGAACTTCTTGCCGTGATAAAAGGTTTGTCTGCGCTTAAAGAACCTTGCGAAGTCAACGTGTATAGTGATTCGCAATACGTTACTGATGCTTTTAATCAAGATTGGATTAACGCTTGGCAAGCAAACGGTTGGAAAACGGCTGGTAAAAAAGCAGTTAAAAACGTTGATCTGTGGCAAGAATTGCTAAACTTAATAAACAAGCATAAGGTTACCTTTATTAAAGTTAAGGGGCATGCGGATAACGAATATAATAATAGATGCGATAAAATTGCTGTTGAAGAGTATAAAAAGGATATAAATAGTCAAAATTAGGATATCTTTGGTTTTACTTAATATAATATAGTATGTTAAGCAAAATAAAAGTAAAGAGAATAGAAGAATATTTTTTGATTTTGTTATTATCCTTGCTTGGGGTTTCTGCTATAGTTTTTTCTTCTCTTTATTCTTCAACGTTTAATGATGGTTTAATATTTGGCAATATTTGCATTATTGATGCGTTTTCTCTTGCAATAATTACGCTTTTTACAATATTGTCAATAATTTTTTTGCGAAAACGAAAAGGGGTTGTATTTAAACTTTCAATCTTTTTGATATTTGCAATCACAATTATATCCCTTGCTTTATACTTATTAAAGCTTTCTGGGATTGTTGACAAAATTTCAAGTATAGAACAATTGCGACAATACGTTATGCGTTTTAATAATAATGCCGTTGCGGTTTTTGTTTTGATTCAATTCTTGCAGGTAGTTGTTTTGCCCATTCCGTCTGTTGTTACAACAAGTGCTGGCGTTTTGCTATTTGGGGCAGTGAAAGGTGCTATATTAAGCTGTTTTGGGATAATATCTGGTTCGATATTTGCGCACGTTTTTGGCAAGATTTTTGGTATAAAAGTGCTTGAATGGCTGTTTGGTAAAAACAATATAGCTAAATGGCTTGAAAGACTTAAAGGTAAGGATAAACTGATTATAACTTTAACAATGGTTTTGCCCTTTTTTCCAGATGATATGATATGCTTTTTGTCTGGATTAAGTAGTATAAAAACTAGTGAGTTTATATTTATCGTTATGGTGTTTAGAAGTGTTTCTATTTTTGTATTTTCTTTAACGGTAAATAGTGTTTTTGCTGGGGCGTGGGTAAATATTTTAATTATAATTGCTGTAGCTGTGGTTATGTTAGTTGTTGTTTGTGTTTTTAATATTGTTAAAAAGCGAAAATTAAAAACAATAATAAAACACTAATAATATTTATGCAATTATGTGTAACATAATATAAATTTTTTTAAGATTTAATGATAAAATATATGAATAGCGTTGTAATTGTTGGTGGTGGTGCTGCAGGACTTATGGCGGCATACTCTGCATCTAAAGAAGGTAAAAACGTAATACTTTTAGAAAGAAATGAAAAGTTGGGAAAAAAGATTTATATCACCGGAAAAGGTAGATGTAATCTAACCAACGACGTTTTGCCAAACGAATTTTTTCCTAACGTTGTAAGCAATAACAAGTTTCTATTTGGTTGTATAAACACCTTTTCGCCAAAAGATTTAATTGAATTGTTTAATAAACTTGGTTTAGAATTGAAAACTGAAAGAGGAAACAGAGTTTTTCCATTAAGCGACAAAGCAAGTGACGTTACAAAAACGTTAGAAAAAGCACTAGTCAATAACGGTGTGGATATTAGATTAAATTGTAAGGTAAATTCTATCGTTTTTGATGGCGATAAAGTTTGTGGCGTTCAAACGGACGTTGGCGTTATAAATGCGGATAGCGTTATTATTTGTACGGGTGGGATTTCGTATCCATTAACGGGAAGTGATGGCGACGGCTATAAGTTTGCAAAAAATTTCGGACATAATTTAGTAGATTTAAGACCTGCACTTGTTGGTATTGAATTAAAAGGTGAAGATTATAAGCA
>JAZRMS010000092.1:0-4961 GCA_045647825.1 Christensenellaceae bacterium | reverse complement strand
TATAAAAGTGTATACAATTACTTGCAAAATTTCGCAAAATATATTATTATAGATATATGATTTTTAATATAGGAGATTAATGATGAAAAAACTTTTTACTCTTTTTCTTACTTTAGTTCTTTCATTGGGCGTTTGCTTTAGCGCAGTTGCTTGTGGCGGACATACTTGTACCCCTGCTAGCACTTGGACCAAAGACGCAACTCACCACTGGAAAGAATGTACTGATGAAACTTGTACTCTAAAAGTAGACTATGCTACCCACACTTACACTAACGGCGTTTGTGTTTGTGGTGCTCAAAACGACCTTTCTTATTCCCTTCTTCAATCAGAATCTACCGAGTCAAAGCCACTCGCTCAACTTGACGAAGGCACTGCAGACGTTGCTTTGGTTGATCAATACACCGCTTTGCACTACTTTGCAAACAGAGCTGGTAACGAAGACAAGTCTATCCTTAACCTTGCTCACGAAAACGCTCAAGAAGAGTTTGTTTTCTTGACCAGAAAGGATTCTGACTTCTCAAAATATTTTAACGCTGCTCTCTATCATTTACAAGAAGAAGGCGTTAACGATTTAATTAAAAACGAAGATAAGCTTTGGAAGTTGGCTGACATTGCAGAATTGTTTAACCTTACTAGCGTGTTAAAAGAAATCCCAAATCCAAACTTTGATTTTAACACCGAACCAGAAGAAGGTTCTGATTTCTATAACATTAAATATAACAACACCACAGGTTTTGCAAACTTTGCTTTTGCTATGCCTCACCCAACAAAGTCTGGTATTGAACCTTTAGGTTGGCAAACCCACGCTGGTATCGACGGTTTCTCTATCTTCGTTGCTCAAGCTGTTTTCCAAATTTTAGGAATCGATGTTTACCAAGCATATTCACCTTGTCACCTCATCACTTGGGATAACGTTCAACAAAAACTTAACAACGGTACTTATGACCTTATCTGTGGTCCTATCTCTACCGATCTAACCTACTTCGACGCAGAGTTTGAAGAAGACAAGCCTATCACCGAATTGTTTGACGTTACCACTTCTTATATGACCAACAAACAAGTTTTGGTTGTAAAGAACGATAAAGTTGCAACCTATCCTAGCCTTGCATCATTAAAAACTGCTAAATTTGCAGTAGAAAAATTCTCTAAAGGCGAAACCTTGATTAAGGGCGCTCTTAAGACTGCAATTCTTGGCTAATATACATTATATAAATATATCACCCGATGGTTTTTTATAGCCATCGGGTTTTTTCTTTTTATTTTTTTCAAAAAATTTTTGGTTTCCCCCCTTTTTCTCTTTACATAATCATTATTATTTAGTATAATATCTTTACGCTATCACTTTAACACGATAAAGTGATAAAGCAAAATATCTATTAGGAGATACTTTTATGAAAAAACTTTTAACTTTAATTATGGCATTTATGCTATCAATTGCAGCATGCTTTTGCATTACCGGTTGCGGTGGCACTCAAGTAACCGAAACTGAAGATCAACTTGCAGCGCTTACCGAAGTAAAATCTGGCGCTAGCGACATTGCAGTTATCGACAGCGTTATGGCTGGATATTACGTAAGCAAAGAAAACTTCTCTGACCTTACTATTTTAACTGGCGACGCTTTCTCTTTTGCTAGTGAATACTACGCTATCGGTTGCAGAAAGAATACTAATACCGACGATTATATGACCGCAGCTCTATATGCTTTACAAGAAATGGGCACTCTTGCTCCTATCGCTGCTAAATATGGTTTAACCGACGTTTTGTATGATATTCCTGACACTACTGAAACCTTATTTGCTACTCTTCCTGCACCTAACCAAGTTGACCCTAACTCTGACTTTGGCAAAATTTTGGCAAAAGGCAAACTCGTTTTAGGATATACCCTTTTCGAACCTATTGCTTTTAAGGATGCTAACGACCAACTCACCGGTTTTGATATCGAAGTTGCACAAGCTGTTTGCGCTTTCTATGATATTACTTTAGAAAACGTTAAAATCAACTGGGATACTAAAGAAGACGAACTCAATGGTGGAAATATCGACGTTATTTGGAACGGCTTTACTTATACCGATGCAAGAGCAGAAAACATTGACTTCTCTACCTATTATCTCACCAACCGTCAAGCTATCGTTATCAGAAAAGCAGACGCTCAAAAATACGTTGACTATGCTTCTATGAAAGGTGCTAAATTCGCTGCAGAAAGCGAATCAGCTGGCGAAACCACAATCAGAAACATCATTTTACCAGAAGTTAATAAATAATTTTTATGTTTGACATCTTTGCACAACTTTTAGAAGGGTTTGGGGTAACGCTATTAATTTTTATCCTAACGCTTGCAATTTCTTTGCCGTTAGGACTTTGCGTTTCCTTCCTTTCTATGTCTAAAAGAAAACCTATAAAAGCCATCACCCGCTTTTTCATTTCCATTATCCGTGGAACACCACTAATGCTTCAACTAATCATAATCTTCTACGGACCAGGACTTCTTTTTGGACCTGAATATAGCTTTAAAAGCCGTTTTTTAGCAGTAATTATTGCTTTTGGCATTAACTACGCTGCTTATTTATCAGAAATTTTCCGTGGCGGTATAGAGGCTATTCCAAAAGGTCAATACGAGGCGGGTGCAGTACTTGGCATGACTAAACGCCAAGTATTCTTTAAGGTTATTCTTTTACAAGTTATAAAACATATCGTTCCACCTATCGGTAACGAAATTATAACTCTCGTTAAAGATACTTCTATTGCTCGAATGATTTCTTTGGTCGAACTAACCGATATCGCGTTCGACCTTAGAAAAGCGCAAGGCGGTGGTTTGTGGCCACTTCTTGCAGCAGGTATTTTCTATTACGTTTTCAACGCCGTGGTTGCGTATATTTTAAGACTTATAGAGAAAAAACTTTCTTATATAAAGGTGTAGGCTATGGCGTATTTAGAGATTAAAGATATATATAAGAACTTTGGTGATACAAGCGTTCTTAAAGGTATTAGTATTGATATTGAAAAGGGCGAAGTTGTTTCTATTATCGGCTCTTCCGGTAGTGGAAAAACCACTCTTTTGCGTTGTATTAACTTTTTAGAAACGCCAACTTCCGGTCAAATGATTTTGGATGGTAACGTTCTAATTAGCGACTCTTCTAAAAACGATTCGGATGCTGTTTTAAGAGAAAAACGCCTAAACTTTGGTTTAGTTTTTCAATCTTTTAACCTTTTCCCACAATATAACGTTTTAAGAAATATCACCCTTGCTCCAGAACTTTTACTTGAAGATAAATTAAAAGAGTTAAAGAAAAAACTTTCTCTCGATAAAAGTTTATCTAGAAAACAAATAAAAGAAAAACTGCACGCTTTTAAGCAAGAAGAATTAGAAAAAATTAATAAAGAAGGTCTTTCTTTACTAGAAAAAATAGGGCTTTCGGATAAGATTTTGTCTTACCCTTGCGAACTTTCTGGTGGTCAATGCCAACGCGTTGCAATAGCTAGAGCGCTTGCATTAAAGCCAAAAGTTTTGTGCTTTGACGAGCCTACTTCTGCCCTAGACCCAGAGTTAACTGGCGAAGTATTAAAAGTTATTCGTTCGCTTAAAGGCGAAGATAGAACAATGATTATAGTTACGCATGAAATGGGCTTTGCTAAATCAGTTTCTGATAAAATCGTTTTCTTGCACGACGGCGTTGTTGCTGAATGTGGAAAACCAAAAGACGTTTTAGAAAAAACACAAAACGAAGTGCTAAAACACTTCCTTGCAAACGTTTCTAATAAAGAAGAAAACTTTATTGAAGAATAAAAAATAAAAAGACTAACGATTTGTTAGTCTTTTTTTATATCATTATTATTTTTATATTCTTTTTCTTTGCGTAGTTTACGGTATTTAACGTTCCGCCTTTATTCTCTCTTAAATAACTTATTAAAACGGAAGAGTTATCCACCATAAACTGGTTTCTTTTTTGCATACACCACGCCGTATATTCTTCACTTATAACGATTTTTTGGTCTGCAACGGATAACATTCTTTCATACTCTTTCTTTTGAGAAAAACTAAATCTTTTTGCTTGGTCTAAACAAGGTATGCAGGCTATTATTTTTATTTCTTTTTCCTTTCTAATCTCTTCTAAAAGGTTAAAACACAATGTGTCAAACCCGATAGCCATTCCCACTAAAAAAGTATCATAACCCCCGATAGCAAGCGTTAAAAGGGCGTTTTTAAGCTTTTCTTTATCTATGTCTTGTCTCAAAATTCTATGACCGGTAACAGAAACCGCTTTTTCTTTGTCTATACTAAAATTAATCACAGCGGGTTTTTCCTTTCCTTTCCGTGTCCACGTGGATATTTTTTGTCTGTATTAGCAACTTTATTTACCGTTACAAGCGCTCTTTTTGCGCCGTCTAATTCATATTCAAAGAGTTCCTTTAACTCTCCGCCAAGCGCCTTAAACGCTCTTTTAGCCTCTTCTACTTCTTCTTTTGCATCACCCTTAAACGCAACGAAAGTGCCACCTACTTTAACGAAAGGCAAACAATATTCTGAAAGAGTGTTCATTCTTGCAACTGCCCTTGCTGTGCAAACTTCAAACTTCTCTCTAAAATTTTTGTCAAAGGCAAGTTCTTCTGCCCTGCCGTTAATAACGGTAACGTTTTTTAAATCTAACTCTTTCACAATGGTTTTTAAGAATTCACATTTTTTTCCCGTGGCTTCAACAAGAGTGACTTTTAAGTTGTCAAAATATATTTTTAACGGAATTGCTGGAAATCCACCACCAGATCCTATATCTATCAACGTTTCCCCATTTATTTTATCCACACCTAAAAGACTGTCTATAAAGTGTTTTTTATAAACTTCTTCTCTTTCTATTATTGCAGTAATATTAAATTTTTCGTTATACTCTCTCAATAATAAGTAGTATTTTTCAAACTTTTCCTGTTTTTCTTTTGAAAGATTTATTTTGTAATTATTAAAAAGATTT
>JAZRMS010000091.1:0-2353 GCA_045647825.1 Christensenellaceae bacterium | reverse complement strand
TGGCCTAAGTATGATGAAGCTAAGTGCGTAGATGCTACTGTTGAAATCGTTGTTCAAATTAACGGTAAAATCAGAGCAAGATTAAACGTTGCGGCTGATATTTCAGCAGCTGATGCTATTGCACTTGCAAAAGAACAAGATGCAGTTAAGGCTGAAATCGCATCTAAAACAGTTGTAAAAGAGCTTTACGTACCTAAAAAATTGGTAAATATAGTAATAAAATAAAAAATTGTTAAAATTTTTGTTGCAAAATTATTATATATGTGTTAATATATAATATGGTTATTTTTAGACGGAGGTGAAACAGGTGAGCGCAGTTGAAATTATTTTAGGAATTTTTGTAATAATCGTATCACTTGCTATTATTATTGCTGTTCTATTCCAACAAGGTCGTCGTGCAGGTATCAACGGTGCGATTTCCGGTGCTGCCGATACTTTTCTTTCTAAGAATAAGGCACGAACAGTAGATGCTATCTTAGCACGTTGGACAAAGTATATTGCTATACTTTTCTTCGTTCTTGCAGTTGTTGCAAACGCAATTTCATTAAAGGGTTAATCCCTTTATCGAAATAGGGCATAAGCCCAAAAAAATACTTAAGGAAACCCCTGCATTTCTGCGGAGGGAGGGAATATAATGAGTCAAGTTAGAGTTAAAGAAAACGAATCTTTAGATAATGCTTTACGTCGTTTTAAAAGACAAACTGCAAAAGACGGTGTTATCCAAGAAGTTCGTAAGAGAGAGCATTACGAAAAGCCCTCTGTAAAACGTAAAAAGAAGTCAGAAGCTGCTCGTAAGAGAAAGTTCCACTAATATTTTTATCTAAAAAGCGGTTGATTTCAACCGCTTTTTTAATTGAGGAAAATTTATGTTTAAACCTAATGTAAAATTAGATAAGGTAACAGATATTTCGTTATCTGTTTTACAAAAATATAATATAAATGCGCTAATTTTGGACGTTGATAATACTTTATCTACTCACCACGGTCAAGTACTAACCGAAGGTCTTGAAGATTGGCTTGATTTAATGCGTGAAAATGGCATTAAAATGACCGTTTTGTCCAACTCTAAAAGTAAACGATTAGAGCCTTTTGCAAAAAAAATAAACCTTGATTATATAAGCCTTGGTATGAAGCCGTTGCCTTTTGGATATTGGCGTGCTATTAAGCGCTTGGGCTCTAAAAGACGGAACACCGCTATTGTTGGTGACCAAATTTTCACTGATGTTGTTGGCGGTAATATTGCGGGTGTAAAAACGATTTTGTTAACACCTATAAAGCTTGAAACATCTTTGCGTTTTCGTATTAAAAGAAGAAACGAAGCGTTTTTAATTAAATTATTAAAAATCACCAATACGGAGGAATAGTATGGCTGCAAAATTCGGTCCTGCGGGTACAAGTGACAGTTTTAAAACTATGGGTTATAAAAACAGCCTTCAAGTACCTGAATACGTTGTAAAAATGGGGCTTGATTGTTTTGAATATCAGTGTGGTCGCGGTGTTAATATTGGCCTTGATAAAGCAAAACAGTTAGGTGATATTGCCAAAGAAAAGGGTATAACCCTTTCCTTACACGCACCGTATTATATCTCTATGTCTTCTGTTGAAGAAGAAAAACGCTTAAACTCTGTAAATTATATTTTGGCGTCGGCTCGTGCTGTTAATGCAATGGGTGGGGATAGAATTATTGTTCACACCGGCTCTTGCGGTAAAATCTCACGTAGCGAAGCGCTTGAATTAGCAATAGATACAATGAAATTGTCGTTAGATGCCTTGGATAAAGAGGGTCTATCACATATTCATATTTGTCCTGAAACAATGGGTAAGGTTAATCAATTAGGCACGTTGGAAGAAGTGTTAGAACTTTGCAAAATTGACGAACGACTTATCCCTTGTATCGATTTTGGTCACCTTAACGCGCGTGACCTTGGTATATTAAAAACCAAAGAAGATTTTGAAGAAATCTTTGTAAAAATACGCGATAATTTAGGTACTGACCGCCTTAAAAACTTCCATTCGCATTTTTCTAAAATTGAATATTCACAAGGTGGCGAAAAGCGCCATTTAACCTTTGAAGATACTATTTTTGGACCTGATTTCGAGCCCGTTATGGACCTTACCGTAAAATATGGTTGTTCACCAACCTTTATTTGTGAATCGGCGGGTACACAGGCTGAAGATGCAAAGCAAATGAAAGATTATTATGAAAGGGTGTCACTATGATTTGGCACAGCTCTAGTACGCAAGAAGTTTTGCAACAATTAAACGTTCAAGCCGAAACCGGTCTTGCGAATTCGATTGCCGAAGAAAAACTTGAAATTTACGGCAAAAACGAAACAAAAACTATCGAAAAAAT
>JAZRMS010000090.1:0-2838 GCA_045647825.1 Christensenellaceae bacterium | reverse complement strand
ACTCATCTCCCCTAGTTCTACTTGCGCAGTTTTTAAGTTCATATCGCTAAGCTCTTTAAGTTCAAAAAACTTGCCTTTCTTTTGCATAAGTTCGTCATAAGTACCTATTTCAACAGCAACGCCGTTATCCATAACCACAATTCTATCCGCATCACGAATAGTAGATAAGCGGTGTGCAACAATAAAGGTCGTTCTTCCCTTTATGGAAGAAGATATTGCCTTTTGAACGTGGAATTCCGAAATGTTATCTAATGCACTAGTCGCTTCGTCAAGAATAAGAATTTTTGGATTTCTAATTAGCGCTCTTGCAATAGTAACGCGTTGTTTTTGACCACCAGAAAGTTTGTCGCCGTGTTCACCGATAATAGTATCTAGACCGTTAGGAAGTTCATCAACAAACTCTTTCAAGTTTGCCATTTCCACAACTCTATCAAGCTCTTCTTTAGAATATTTCTTTAATCCATAAGTAATATTATCACGAATACTGCCAGAGAACAAAATACTGTTTTGCGGAACTACTGAAATGTGAGAGCGGTATTCAGAAAGGTTGCAATCTTTTATAGACTTTCCGTCAATCTTAAAGTCACCTTTCTCTGCAAGCAAGAAACCTATTATAATATTCATTATAGTAGATTTACCCGCCCCAGACGGACCAACGAAAGCAATACATTCGCCCGGTTTTACTTCTAGATTAAGTCCTTTAACAACGTAGTTCTCGGTGTTTGGATATTTATACCAAACGTCCTCAAAGGTAACAGCCCCCTTTATTGCAGGAACGTGCAATTTTCCACTATTTATTTCAACGTCGGTTGCGTTCATAACTTCTGACAAAGATGCAAGCGAATCGAACCCAGCAGAAATAGGGTGCATTAAGTTTATAAGCGCAGAAATACCAGCATTAATTTGCGAATACATTGACTGATATAGCACGATATCGCCCACTTCAATTTGCCCCGTTATCGCCATTGTGGCGCAGAACAACAAGTTTATTAGCGACATTATGTTTGAAACAACGTATGCACTAGCACCGAAAAAGGCGTGCGTTTTATCTACCTTTTGCCCAGAGCCTGCAACTTTTCTAATAGCCTTTTCAAGCGTTTTAATCTCCGTTTCTTCTAGCCCGTGCGATTTGGTAACTTGCATCATGGTTAGCATTGTGGATAGCTTGCTAGACATATCTTCAGAATTAACTCTGAATTCGTGATAGTTTTTATAAACCTTTTTTCTAAACATTTTGGTTAGCAAAAGGTTTGCAGGAACTATTAGCAGGTAAAAGAGCGCCACAACCCAGTTGCGATAAATAGATATTGCAACGGCAAAAATGACTGTGAGTATCTGGGGAATAAGCGTATTAACGCTAACGCCTAAAAGTTGATCGACAAGTTCTGTGTCGCGCAAGAATTTGGACTGGATTTTACCCGTTTGCATATCCTTGTGATAAGTTATCATAAGGCTTTGCAATTTTCTTACTACCGAACTCTTTATGCCTGCACTACTTCGCCTTAGCATTTTGCTGACGATCAAACTTCGCCACACGGTTGACGGAACGTTTTGCGCAATTACTAAAACCATTAACGCACCGCTTACGGCAAGTTCTGTCCAAAGTTCTGGCGTTGCACCACCAAGAGTAACGGCTCTTGTAACTATATTTATTATATTTGCCGTCAAAACCGGGACTATCCAAGTCGGCAAATTTTGAATAAGAAAGATTAAAGTTGAACCGATAAGTGGTTTTGCGTTCATCTTTAATATTTTTCTGAGAAGTTTTTGCTTTGGCTTTCCGTTCTTTGTTTTTCCAACAGTTTCTGGTGACTCAAAAATATGGTCGTAATCGGGAATAATTTTGTTGGTCAGCGCACGTCGCTTGGGTTTTTCCTGTTCCATAATTCACCTCTCGGCTATTAACTTGACTTTGCCCTTTTTTATTTTGGCACTAAACGAAGTGCAAGAGCAAAGAATAAACAAAAAAGACTTTAACTTTTTATGGTTAAAGCCTCCTTTCGCCTATATACTACATTATAAAATGTGCCTTGTCAACAATTTTTCCAAAATTCTTTTAAAAATTTTTTTGCTAGTGTTTTTCTTGCTTTTTTAACTCTTTTTACTCTCTAAAAAATTATAAAGCCCCTCAACGCCAGCCTTAACGTCGCGATAAGTCGCCTCAAAATCGCCCGTCCAATAAGGGTCTGCAACGTCCCCACCACGGCTAGTAAAATCAAGCAATTTAACAACCTTTCTTTCCTTGTCGCCACCAAGCATTCTTTTCATATCGACCAAATTATCTTCGTCCATACCGATAAAATAATCGTATTTATCATAGTCGGAAAGAGAAAGTTTCACGCCGACTTTTCCCGAATAATCAATGCCTAGTCTATCAAGAATTACCCTCGTTCCACGGTGCACTCTGCAACCTAACCCGTCGTTATGCGTTGCAGAAGATTCAATTATATATTCGCCCTTTTTGCCCATTTTTTCCACGTAATCTTTCATAATAAATTCTGCCATAGGTGAGCGACAAATGTTGCCGTAGCAAACAAACATTATTCTTTTCATAATTCCACACTTTCGTCGTCATAAGCGTCGTGCATGACAAATGGATATTTTTTGCTATCGATTAGCGCCTTAATCTGCGCGTGCTTTTCTTCTGGGCGGTTAACGTGGTTAAAATAGAAATACTTTGTGTTTACTCTTGCTATATAAGGCTCCATTTCAGAAAGTTCTTGGTGCGCAAGTTCGCAAAGAATAAAATCGGTTGGATTTTCAAGCGCGCAAACAGGAAAATCATCCGCCACCATGTGGTTTGACATATCCCCCGTGAACACTAGTTTCTTCCCCTCT
>JAZRMS010000089.1:0-8148 GCA_045647825.1 Christensenellaceae bacterium | reverse complement strand
GGGGAGATTTCCCTGTTAGGGAAAATGTCGACCTTGTGTCGACAAAAGGGTAGCCGTCTCGCGCTAGCGAATCAGAACCCCTTGGGGTTCGCCTATCTCGTAGAGATAGCAAACAAAAAAGACAGGAAACATCCTGTCTTTATTTGTTTGGCACCCCCACGGGGAATCGAACCCCGGATTCAGCCGTGAGAGGGCTGCGTCTTAACCGCTTGACCATGAGGGCGTGAGTGCTATTTTAGTTGTTCGTTCCCCGTGCCCACGGGGAGATTTCCCTATTAGGGAAAATGTCGACCTTGCGTCGACAAAAGGGTTGCCGTCCGCCGCTAGGCGATCGAACCCCGGATTCAGCCGTGAGAGGGCTGCGTCTTAACCGCTTGACCATGAGGGCGCGTCAGAGCAAACTACATTGCCAGCAATTAGCCTAAAGCCAAATTGCAAGGCTACTACGTTGCTCTTCCTTTTTCGAAAAAATTTCTTCGACAATTTTTTCGAGGATTTTTAAACTTAAAGCAAACTCCTTTGCCAGCAATTAGTCTAAAGCCAAATTGCAAGTGGCATAGAGCAAGCTAATAATCTTTAAGCGTCAATATTTTAACACAATCTTTTGTAATTTGCAAATGATTGTGATAACTTTTTAAAAAAGACCTGCATTGGCCGACGGAAAAGAAAATAATAACCCGTTTTGTCAACAGGCGAATGCCTAGTGTATTGCCTCTGCATCTCTTTACTTAACGGTCGGAAAAAACGACGACCAAGAGCACCACTCTTCAATACTGACCACGGCTTTCATTTATAATTATCTGTGGATTTTTTTTGCTTTTCCTATCGCACCATGAAGGCTAATTTTATTGTAGCAAAATCCTTTAATTATTGCAACGAAGAATTGACAATTTTTCATTTTTGTTTTAGAATTTTTATAGATTCAAAGAAAAAAGGGTTCACTTATGAAGAAATTTGTCAATTTTAGATTGATTTTATTTCTTGCAGTAAGCTTGTGCTTGGGCACGGCTACTGCTTATTTTTGCGTTGTCAAAAACCTTTTCCTTTCGCTTGCTTGTCCGCTTTCCTTTATCATTGCTATTATTTTGTATTTATTTTATGCGTTTAAGAATAAAGATTTAGTAAAAGGCGCAATATTTTCTCTTTTGTTTTCTTTGGTGTTTGTTACGGGTGCGCTAAATTTTGATTTAAGGGTTAATGACTATAAAAACGCAGATTTAGAAAACCATTATTTTACTATTGTGGGTAGGGTTAACCAAGAAAAGGATACCGAATATGGAAAATATTTGGTGCTAGACAAAGTTAATTTAGACGGCGTTTATAAAGGGGATATTAATTATAAAGTTGCAGTATACGTTGAGGGCGAAGTTGATTATCAAATAGGCAACGTTATATTTTTTGAAAGCACGCTTTTTGACAAATCTATTTTTTATGATGAAAAGTTTTCTTCCTATGACGTTGTGCGTGGTATTAAGTATACTGCGAACGTCAATGCAGAAGAGGTTTATTTTGTTAAGGACAGCCCAACCATATTTCAGTCTATAAACAGATTGATAAAGGAAAATTTGAGAAGTGGATATCAAGGTGATGAGTTTTCCGTTGCTTATGCAATGCTTACGGGAAATGATGAGTATATCGCGCCGGAAACCATTTCTTCTTATCGCCAAGCGGGTGTTGCGCACATCTTTGCCGTATCGGGACTGCACATAGGATTCGTTGCTTTTGCCATAGGGTTTTTATTAGATAAATTTAAGTGCAATCGATCGCTTAAAGTTTTCATCATAGTCCCGATACTGATATTCTACGCGGGTGTATGTGGCTTTTCCGCATCTTCTATTAGGGCAACGGTTATGTCTGCCGTGCTTTTATCTTCTTCGGTTTTTGGGGTAAAATACGACAAACTAACTTCTTTATCTTTAGCATCAATTATAATACTTTTAATTTCGCCTATAGAACTATTTTGTGCAGGATTTCAGTTATCGTTTGGCGTTGTGTTTGGAATGTTTACTTTAAGTCCCGTGTTCTCAAGGCTATTTAAATTTTTGCCCTCCTCTCTTAAAAATTCTATAAGCGCCGTGCTTTCTGCACAAATTGCAAGTATTCCCGTTTCCGTAATGCTATTCGGTGAGTTTTCCATAATCGCAGTTATAGCAAATCTAATATTAATTCCTATCGTTGGGATAGTCTTTATTGCTATATGGATAGGTGTGATATTATCGTCTATATTCGGCGCTTTTCAAATTTTTGCTTTTATTCCCGCAAAGGCGCTTTATTTGATAAATTTACTCGTTACTGCTTTTGATTACAACGCGTTTATAATAGGTGGTTTTGCGCTTGGTGCGTTTATAGTTTTAATCTTTTTATCAATGTTTATTTTGGGTGGATACTTAAACTTAAAGAGCGTTTTACGCTACACTACCGCCTTTTGCTTGGTTGTTATCTGCACGATAGGTAGCGTTGTCACCACCTTGCAAGTTAAAGGTGATGCAAACGTTTACGTTAGTGGGAAAGAAAGGATTTCTGCAACGATAATTGAAGACAAAGACGAATCGGTTTTAATAATAAGTAATCTAGCAAACGAATATTCTTTGTCAAGGCTTGCTAGGGCAATTTCGCAGTTAAACGATAGCAGTATAGAAATCGTTGTTTTTCTCAATGGGTATTCGGCTAACTACCAAGCCTTTTTGAGTAAGTTGTATCATTACTGTACGTTTAAGCAAATTTTATATTATGGCGAAAAAGATCTTTTTCAAGAAAACGCTGTGTTAAAGTCTTTTCCGTTTGCTAAAATGCGTAATATAAAAGAAGAAGACGTGGTGCTAGGGAACTATTCTTTTTCACTAAAAATGGATGGATTTTTGGTTGAAACGTTGGTTAGGGAAAAGAAAATAGCAGTTCTTTCCAAATTTTCTGCCTTGGTTGATTATTCTGTTCTTGCAAAAGATTATTACTTGTTGGTGGCATATTCTAACGTGGAAAACGTTTTGGCTGTGTCAAACCCCAAAAATGCAGTAAGTTATCTAGGAAGTTCTTTTGCTAGTGATGCAAAAACAAACGGAAACGTTAAATATTTAATCTAGAGATTAAAAGGACTAGAATTATTGTTGCAAAACAAGAAAAAAAGTGCTAGAATATATAAGAGGTAGTTTGGTTTGAAGTTCGTTGAGTTTAAAAATTCTTTGGAAAACGATAAGCCGTTTTCCGTTTATTTGTTTGAGGGGGAAGACGCTTTTTTTAGAGAGCGCGGTTTTTCCTTGCTTAAAACACGGTTCGTTCAAGAGCCGGAACTCAATTTAGTTTCCTTTGGTGCAGACCTAGAACTATCCGAACTTTTAACTTCGCTAAACGGCTATCCGTTTATGAGCGAAAAAAGAATGAGCGTTGTCAGGGAGTTTTATCCAAAGCAAGACCTTTTCAAAAAGGGGTTAAAAGATTATTTGGAAAGCCCAAACAATAGCAGTTTGCTTGTAATTCTTAACGAAAAACAGCACGAAGCGTTCAAAAAATATTCTTCGGTGTGCGTTGTTGAGTGTGGAAAGGCAGACGTTTCTTTGCTAATAAAATGGATAAAGGCAGAGTGTGGAAGAGCAAACGTTACGATAGAGGCGGAAACGGCAAAATTATTGAGCGAATTTTGTTCTTCGGATATGACTAGGATAGAAACGGAAACGGCAAAGCTTATTGCCTATGTGGGAAATGGTGGCAATATAAGTAATGACGACGTTTACGATATGGTGTCACAAGATACCGAATATAAGATTTATGAAATGACAGACTTTATCGCTAGCAAAATGTTTGACAAGGCGCTAATGGTGATAAAGGATATGATGTCTAAAGGCGAACCAGCCCAAAGGATTATAGTTTCCATATATTTTTATTTTAGAAAACTTTTGCACGTTGCAATTTCTGATAGCGATAATAAAGAACTTGCGCAGATGCTTGGAATGCAAGAGTTTGCAGTTAGAAAAGTAAAACAGCAAGCGGATAAATTTAAGAAAAAAGCGCTTAAAAACGCAGTCGATAGTTTGATAGATTTAGATTACAAGATTAAAAGCGGTCTTATTGATGCTGACGACGGAATGTTTAAAACTATTTTCAAAATTATGCTAGAAAACTAGTGGAGAAAGAATAATGAATTTATTAGAAAGATTAGGTGTCATTTGGAACAACTTTATTGGAAATCCAAACATGACCGTTGCTATTTCGGTTAGTGTTTTGGCGTTTACGATAATGTATTTTTATATGATGAAATTCCTTTTGGATAACGAATCGGGATTTATTATTTCTTTGTTTGCCGTCGTTATGATAGTGGCTGCGGCAATACTTTCGTTCGTAGAAGGAATTAATATGGCCATTTACTTGGTAATTCCTGCAGTTTTCGTCGTTGCTATTATGATTTTATATTCAACTGAAATCAGAAGGGTGATTTGGGCAAGAAAGCGCAGTAAATTAGTAGACGTTAAAGACGGCGTTAAATATGATGAAGAAAAAATTCAAGTTTGCACTAACGAGATTATAAAAGCGTTACAAAACATGTCTAAAAACGACGTGGGCGCAATTATAGTTTTATCTAGCGGAAACGTGCCAGGGCAAATTCTAAATAGTGGCGTTAGACTAGATAGCGATATTTCAAGCGAACTTATTGAAAGCGTGTTTTTCCCAAAAACACCATTGCATGATGGAGCTATGGTTATTGACGGAACTAAAATAGTGGCGGCGGGGTGTTTTCTTACTTTGTCGCAAAATATGCAAAATATTCCAAAAGATCTTGGAACGCGTCACCGTGCCGGCATAGGCGTTACTGAAACCATGGACGTTATGTCTATAATCGTTTCAGAAGAATCAGGTATTATTTCTATTGCAAGAGCAGGAAAGATAACTAGATATGCCGACTACGAGATGTTGAAAAAGACGCTTAATAAGTATTATTGGCAAGAACTTGAAAGTTCTAGAAGATAAGGAGAAATGGTATGGAAAATAGAGATTTTGAATTAGTACCGCAAACTCCTGCGGAAGAAAGCAAGGCAAAGAAAAAGGCATTTTGGAAGAACGCTGGACTAATATTTTTGGCTTTTGGTTTGGCTATTCTTACCGTTGTTGTGATAAATTTAGGAAGATAGAATTGTTATGAAAGAGAACGCGATAAAGAAAACACAAATACTTTTACCGAATACGGACGATTATACAGCGTGGGCGTGCATAGCATGCGACCAGTTTACTAGTGAAATTAAGTATTGGCAACAGTTAGAAAAAGAAGTTGGCGATAAAAAAAGCACGCTTAAACTTACCTTGCCTGAAATTTATTTAGAAGACAATGCAGAAGAGCGCATAAAAGGCATTAACGCCAACATAAAAAACTACCTTGATGGCGGAGTTTTCAAAAAACTTAAAGAAGGTTTTGTGTTAACCGTTAGAAAGACCCCTTACGTTGAGCGTAGAATAGGTTTGGTTGGTGCTATTGATTTAGAGTGCTATGATTATTCACCGTTTAGCAAAGCGCTTATTAGAGCGACCGAAGGCACGATTGAAGAGAGAATTCCACCAAGACTAAAAATTAGAAAGGATGCAGACGTTGAGTTCCCTCACGTTATGGTGCTTTTCGACGACGAAAGAAGAGAAATTACAGAAAGCCTTTTTGAAGAGCGAATGCAACTAGAAAAACTTTATGATTTTGAACTCAATATGGGTGGCGGTCATATAGAAGGTTATTTCGTTGAAGGGAAAGGAATTGTTGAAAAGTTTTCCGCTTTATTAGAAAGCCAAAGACTTATCGACAAATACGGCACGGAAGATAAATTTTTGTTTGCAGTAGGTGATGGAAACCACTCTCTTGCAACGGCAAAGACGCATTGGAACAACGTTAAGGCGACTTTAACCGAAGAGCAAAAGCAAAACCACCCCGCAAGATACGCCCTTGTTGAGCTAGTTAACATTTATGACGAAGGAATTTATTTTGAACCTATATTTAGATACGTATATGGTGTTGATAAAGAAAAATTCTTGAAAGGATTAACAGCAGTAGACGGCGGTATTATGGGCGTTTACGCCGATAAAGAACAGAAAAATTATAAGGGCAAAAACGACCTTCCAGAAGGGATTAGGGCTGTTGATGCTTATATAAAGAAGTTTATTGCCGAAAACGGTGGAAACGTTGACTACGTTCACGGAGAAAGCAATATCAAAAATTTAGTTGACGAGCGCGAAGATGCAGTAGGAATATTGTTTGAAAAGCTTGATAAAAAAGATTTGTTTAGATACGTTTCTAAAAACGGAGCGTTCCCAAGAAAAACCTTCTCTATGGGCGAAGGCGTTGAAAAGAGATATTATCTAGAAGGGAGAAGAATAACCAATGATTAAGGTATGTAAATTTGGCGGAACATCAATGGCAGACGCCAAGGCGATAAGACAAGTAAAAAGCATAATAGAAGCAGACCCTGCAAGACGTTACGTGGTAGTTTCTGCACCAGGCAAGAGATTTAAAGATGATATAAAGATTACCGATATGTTATATCGTTGCCACAAGGAAATCGTTGAAAAAGGCGATTGCTCAAAGACTTTTGCTATTATCAAGCAAAGATATATTGAAATAGTAAAAGACTTGAGGTTGGATCTTGACATAGAATCAGTTTTGGAAAGAACTGAAAAGGAAATAGTGGAAAATAAAACTGCAGACTTCGCAGCATCTAGAGGCGAGTATTTAAGCGCTATAATAATGGCAAACTTCCTTGGTGTTGAGTTTGTTGACGCTACTGAAATAATCCGTTTTGATAGCCACGGAAAACTTAATCAAGATTATACCGACGACAAGGTTTCTACTAGATTAGAAAAAGTGGAAAGAGCAGTAGTCCCTGGTTTTTACGGAAAGAATTTCCAAGGCGAATTAAAAACCTTTAGCCGTGGTGGTAGTGATATAACCGGTTCTATTATTGCAAGGGGGGTTAAGGCTGACCTTTATGAGAACTGGACGGACGTTAGCGGTTTCTTGGTTTGCGATCCAAGAATAGTTGAAAATCCAAACGTTATTAAGCAAATTACTTATAAGGAAGTTCGCGAACTTTCGTATATGGGTGCATCAGTTCTTCACGCAGAGGCAATTTCGCCCGTTATGAAAAGAAGAATTCCTATCAACATAAAGAACACGTTTAGACCAGAAGACAAGGGAACTATGATAGTTCCAAACGATCAATACTCTAACGACGACAACACCATAATCACGGGTATTGCGGGCAAAAAGAACTTTACCGTTTTACTCATTGAAAAATCAATGATGAACGCAGAAGTCGGCTTTATAAGAAAGGTGCTTTCAGTTGTAGAACATTACGGGCTTTGCGTTGAACACTTGCCGTCTGGTATTGACACTCTTTCTATAATCCTTGAAAGCGATCAATTAAGTAACGGCGTGCTTAACGACTTGGTTGGCGAAATTAGAGAAAACGTTAACCCAGATTTCGTTCACGTTATCGAAAATATTTCTCTTATTGCAACCGTTGGTCATGGCATGGCAAGAAGACCTGGTACTGCAGCAACCTTGTTCACGGCGCTCGCTCAAGCAAACATAAATATAAAGATGATAGACCAAGGTTCAAGCGAGCTTAACATAATAATCGGTGTTGCAAATACGGATTACGAGAAAACGATTAGGGCAATTTATAACGCATTTAATTAATCTAAACCCCCTCGGCAACGAGGGGCTTTATTTATTCTTAAAAAAGTCGTTTAGGCCGTTAAACAAACGGCTATCGCGACTGGGGTCAATAGAAAGTAATGGGATTTTTTGAGAAAGTTTATCAAATAGTAAAGGCAATTCCATACGGCAAAGTTATGTCGTATGGTCAAATTGCTAAAATAATAGGGAATGCAAAAATGTCAAGGCAAGTGGGTTGGGCGCTACACGTCAACCCCGATCCTGAAAATATTCCTTGCTATAGAGTAGTGAACCGTTTTGGCGAAGTTAGCAGTGCTTTTGCCTTTGGCGGTGCGAATAGGCAAAAAGAACTTTTGGAAAGAGAAGGCGTGGTTTTTGACCAAAAAGGTCGTGTAAAACCTTGCTTTTTCGTGTAAAACGATATATAATATGTAATACTTACGGGGTTATTTGCTGTGACGTCGGGGTGTAGCGCAGTTGGTAGCGCGCATGGTTCGGGACCA
>JAZRMS010000088.1:0-1674 GCA_045647825.1 Christensenellaceae bacterium | reverse complement strand
CAGAAAAGAAGACGTAGAGCGCAAATGGTATCTCATCGACGCAAGTGGAAAAACACTTGGTAAGGTTGCAGCTCTCGCAGCTACTCTTCTCAACGGCAAACACCGTCCTGAATATACGCCTCACGTTGATTGCGGTGATTGCGTTGTTATTATCAATGCTTCTCAGGTAGTTCTCACAGGTAAAAAACTTGATCAGAAATTCTATTACCGTCATTCCGGTTACGTTGGCGGACTTAAATCCGTTAAATATCGTACACTTATGAGCACAAAGCCAGAAATGGCAGTTATGCTCGCAGTTAAGGGAATGCTTCCCAAAAACAAAATCGGTGCAGCAAGTCTCACAAGACTTCACGTTTATAAAAACGCTGAACATAAGCAGCAGGCTCAGAAGCCCGAAGCTATTGAAGTTAAATAAGGAGGAAATAAAAAATGTATACACCTAAGAAACCTTATTTCTACGGCACAGGCAGAAGAAAGAAGTCTGTTGCAAGAGTTCGTCTTTACCCAGGTACAGGCGTTATCACTCTTAACAAAAGAGATATTGACGACTATTTTGGCCTTGAAACATTGAAGCTCATCGTTCGTCAGCCATTTGCTACAACAGCAACAGAAGGCAAGTTTGACGTTGAATGCACAGTAATCGGCGGCGGCGTTTCCGGACAGGCAGGCGCAGTTAGACACGGTGTTGCAAGAGCATTGCTTCAGTTTAACGCTGATTTGAAACCCGCTCTTAAAAAAGCAGGTCTTCTCACTCGTGATCCTCGTATGAAGGAAAGAAAGAAATACGGCTTGAAGAAAGCTCGTAAGGCTTCACAGTTCAGCAAACGTTAACCTTTTGGTTATTCAGTTACCAATGGTTATCGCTGTGGCGTAACAAATGGGGCTGTTGCAAAAGGACTGTTGCAAAACAGACCATTATGCAGCAGCCTTTATTTTTTCATAGATTTTTTGGGGGATAAAAATGCAGAAAATCAAAAATTATATTGCGGAAAAAATTTCAGACTATCTGAAAACGAAGGGCGTTGAGGGTGTTGATGTTTCATCATTTTTTGCAACTCCTGCGGATAGCTCTATGGGTGATATTGCCCTCCCTTGCTTTAAAATGGCTTCCGTTATGAGAACCTCTCCCGTTAATATAGCTTCTGAACTTGCAACGCTTTTTGAAGCAGACGGAACCATAGGTAAATCAGAAGCGGTTAAGGGATATTTAAACTTTTTTATTGATAAAAATTATTATAAAGATGCACTTTGTCTTATTCTTGCAAATTCAGAATATGGAAAAAGTGATATAGGTGCGGGAAAAACCGTTTGTATCGACTTTTCTTCACCAAATATTGCGAAGCGTTTCCATGTTGGACATCTTGGAACAACGGTTATTGGAAACTCTCTTAAACGAATCCACAAATTTTGCGGATATAACGTTGTGGGAATAAACCATTTGGGCGACTGGGGAACACAGTTTGGAAAACTTATCGTTGCTTTTGAAAAATGGGGAAGCAAAGAAAAAATCGAAGAAAGAGGCGTTTCCGAACTTGCAGATTTATACGTTAAATTCTGTGCAGAGGCAGAAAAGGATTCTACCCTCGATGAATTGGCAAGAGCAGCCTTTGCAAAGTTAGAAACGGGTTTTGCTGAGTATCTTGAAATTTGGGAATATTTCAAAGAAATAAGCCT
>JAZRMS010000087.1:0-4008 GCA_045647825.1 Christensenellaceae bacterium | reverse complement strand
CTTATGCACCCAGCAACAAGAACTAACGTTATTTATAAAACTCAATTTATAAGGAAAGAGAAAGACGTTGACGTTGTAGACGTTTTTGCTAATTCATATAAAACGATTAGAAGGGTGGATTTTATCCCTGTTTTTGGCGGTGATGGGCGTATGCACGCAGTTCCCGTGCCATGGTTACAATATATTCCGCTATCTAAAAGAACGGAAATTAGGATAAAATCCGTGGATTTAACAGACAATGATTTTAGAAAAAGTAATTATGCAAGTTCGCTTGGTGATTATGCTTTCTATCACGATTTGTTTGCAACAACCTCTAACGATGGTGTTTTAACTGATGATAGTCCAAACGATTTTGATGAAGATGGGGTGGATTATAGCGACGTTGTTGAAGAAAAAGCAGAAAAAATTGAAAATCTAGATAAATATTTTGAAGATTAATATAAGGAGAAAATAAAATGGCAAACTTATTAGATGAAATGAACGATCCAGTTATGACTGAAGGCAGAGACGTTAACGTTATTGCAAAGAAGATTTCTGTTCCAAAGCCAAAGAGCGCTTTGGTTTTAGAGATTTTTTTGTGGATTTTGTTAATAATTCCAGGAATCGTTTATGCGGTAAAAAAGATTAAAGCGGCTAACTATTTCAAGCAATTAGAACAAAAATTGCAACATGATGCTTCTCAAATCGATAACTATCTAGAGCAACGCGTTATTATTTTACAAAACTGCGCAAAACTTCTTGATAAGGCGATTGATTTAGACAAAGAAGTATTTACTAACGTGGCTAAATACCGTAGTGGAAATATAGATGATAATGCTAGAAATGAGCTAACTACTCAACTTGATGGAATTGATCGTTCTATAAATCTTGCTTTTGAAAGATATCCAGATCTTAAAGCGCATAATGAGATTTCAAATGCTATGCAACAAAATAGTTACCTTCAAAGAGAAATTACCGCGGCAAGAGAAGTTTATAACGATACGGTTAATACTTGGAATAGAGAAATTTTTGTTTGGCCGGTAAAACAATGGGTTGCTGCAAAAAATGGTTACACGACAAGAATTCCATTCGCAACGTCTTCTGCAATAAAAGAACAAGCAAGGGGCGTATTCTTTTAATTAATTATAAACAAAATCAGCGCTAGTTCGCTGATTTTTTGTTGTTAAAATTGTTAGTATTTTACTAATAATTTTTAAAACGTTATTGACAGAGATGTATTTTTGTGCTATAATGCCGAATATATTTTATTAAAATATTTTAGGTGTGATATGACCATTAGTGATGAATTAAGAATTGTTTTAGATTTAATAGTGTCTGTAGTGCTTGGTTTTTTGATTGGGCTAGAAAGAAAAAGTCGTTTTAAGGAAGCAGGTATTAGAACACACACGCTAGTATGCCTTGGCTCTGCTTTAATGATGACGTTATCGTTATATGCGTTTGGTAATAGTTCTGATAAGGGCAGAGTTGCCGCGCAAATTGTTTCTGGTATAGGCTTTTTGGGTGCAGGTATGATTATTTACAAGAAGAACGCCGTAAAAGGCTTAACTACTGCGGCAGGTGTTTGGGCAACAGCAGGAGTTGGTATGGCTTGTGGCGCTAGATTATATTTTCTTGCAACCGGTGCTACACTAATAATGATTGCAGTACAATGTATTTTGCATATAAAGTGCAGACTTTTTAGAATGAAAAAATATTATACGCTTCGCGTGGAATTTGTTTGTAATAACGACGAAGATAAAATAGTGAAAGAGATTTTTGGTATTGAACATTTTACTAATATTGTTGCAACGAAAGAAGGGGAAGACGTTATTTATAAAGCAACGGTTAGCGCAGATGCCGAGCCAAGATCAACTGCAATTAACAATATATTTAAGGAATATCCGTTTATTAGAAAAATCGAAAGAGGAGAGAACGATTAATTATGAATTACTGGGAATTTGGGCTTGAGCCTGTAAAGTATACTGACGATATTTATCATATTGGTTCAAAAAATGCACCATGTTGGTTGATAAAAAGCACAGATGGTTTAATTTTGTTAGATACAGGTCTTCCAAAAACGTTGTATCAAATAATAGACAATATTTATAAATTAGGGTTTGACTACAAGGATATAAAGCATATATTCCACTCTCATGGTCATATCGACCATATCGGTGCAACCCGTGCGCTAGTTGAAATGACGGGCGCAAAAACTTATATAGGCGCTGGGGATGAGGATACTGTTCGTGGATTAAATGATTTGCAATGGACAACTCAATTTGGTTGGACTTTTGAAGAACCATTTGAGCCAGACGTTATTTTGCATGATGGGGATAAGGTTAAAATAGGGGAAAAGGAATTTACCTTTATTTCAACCCCTGGTCATACTCCTGGTGTAATGTCAATATTCTTTAATTGTTATGATAAAGGGAAAGAATATAGGGCAGGATCGTTTGGCGGTGCGGGCTTAAACACCATGTCTAAGGCTTATTTGGACAGATATAATTTACCTTATTCTACTAGAGAAACGTTTATTAAAAGTATGGAAAAGGTTTATAATGAACACGTTGACGTTCACGTTGGTAATCATACTGGAGATAACAAGCACTTGGAAAAGTTGGAAAAAAGCTTGGCTGGGGCAAAGGAAAATCCATTTATTGACACGACTACTTGGAAATGGTTTTTAGATTTGAGAAAAGCACAGGCACTTGAAAAATTTGAACAAGATAAACTTTAATAATAAAAAAACCTCTTGAATTTCAAGAGGTTTTTATTTTTATTTATTTACTATATTTATAGGGTTTCCATCTAGATATGCCTTAACGTTTTCGGTTGCTAATTTAATAAGTCTTCTTCTGCAATCTAGTGCCGCCCAACTGATATGCGGGGTAATAAAGCAGTTTGGAGCGTTTAGTAGTGGGTTATCAGCAGTTATTGGTTCAACCTTTAACGCGTCAAGCCCTGCACCACCAACTTTGCCAGATTTTAACGCTTCAGCTAAGTCGTTTTCGTTAATAAGTTCGCCACGGCTGTTATTTAGAATTATAACACCATCTTTCATCTTTGCGATACTGTCTTTATTAATCATATCAAGATTTTCTGGGGTAGAGGGGCAATGTAGACTTATTACGTCGGCTCTTTTATAAAGTTCCTCTAAAGAAACGTATTTAACACCAAGAGCTTTCATTTCATCACTTTCAAACTTGTCGTATGCGACAACTTCCATACCCATAGCCCAACCAGCTTTAGCAACAGTTTGACCTATTCTGCCAAGACCGATAATGCCCATAGTTTTATATTCAAGTTCATACATGGGGTAATCCCAAAAACACCAGTCTAAATCTGTGCTTTTGCGTAATTTTTTAACTTCCTTATCGTGGTGTGCAATATGGTTTGTAATTTCAAGTAAAAGGGCAACGGCATGTTGACCGATCGCTTTACTGCCGTATGATGGAACGTTGGAAACTAAAATTCCACGTTCTTTTGCCGCTTCAAGGTCTATTTTGTTAAAACCAGTAGCAATAACTGAAATAAATTTGATATTTGGGCAAGCTTCAATTACTTCTCTTGTAATTCTACCTTTATTTACAAAAACTATTTCGGCATCTGCAATTCTTTCAATGATATCGCATTGTGGGGTATCGTCATAAATTCTTGCGTCGCCTAATTTTTCAACCTGAGTCCAGTCGATTTCGCCTGGGTTTTCGCGTGGTTTATCTAAAACTACAATTTTCATATTATTACTTCCTTATAAATCCTTAACGCCGTCTAGCATTTGATTATAACCACGAAGGAAATAATCTCTATCAGTTGCCATCCATAAAACGTTTGCGCCCATTTTTCGATACTTTTTGGCTAATTTTTCATCATCACAGAAAATACCACAAGATTTATTGTATTTTTTGCAAACATCAAAAACTTCTTGAATTGCGCTCATCATTTGTTGGCTTGCAATGTCGCAAGGCGTTCCAACAGCAACAGACATATCGTATGGCCCTATGATTATTGCGCTAATAAGTCGGATCGTAG
>JAZRMS010000086.1:0-1562 GCA_045647825.1 Christensenellaceae bacterium | reverse complement strand
GTCAAAGATACAAGCAAGACTAGGCAAACAAAAAACCACCGATAGGCGCGTACTTTTGTACGTAACTAATGGTGGTTTTGATGTTTAACAACGTATTGCGAAGTATATTTGACTTAAAATTAGACGTTGCCTTGAGCCTTCATAGCCTCTGCTACTTTTATAAAGCCGGCAATGTTTGCACCTGCCATGTAGTTTCCTGGCACGCCGTATTCTTTTGCAGCATCATCACAAGCCTTGAAAATTGACTTCATTATGCCGTGAAGTTTTTCATCAACTTCTTCAAACGACCAAGACATTCTTATACTGTTTTGGCTCATTTCTAAACCGCTGGTTGCAACGCCACCTGCGTTTGCTGCTTTTGCAGGTCCGTATAAAATTCCGTTTTCAAAGTAAACGTCAATAGCATCTGGTGTAGAAGGCATGTTTGCACCTTCGCACAATACTTTACAGCCGTTTTTAGCAAGTGCTTTTGCACTTTCGCCGTTGATTTCGTTTTGAGTTGCGCAAGGAAGAGCGATATCGCATGGAATAGTCCAAATGCCAGAGCAACCTTCGTGATATTCTGCGTTAGGTCTAGCAACAACGTATTCTTTAATTCTCTTTCTTTCAACTTCTTTAATTTGTTTAACAAGGTCAAGATCAATACCGTCTTTGTCGTAAATATAGCCGTTGCTATCAGACATAGCAACAACTTTTGCGCCGTATTCGGTTGCCTTTTCACAAGCATAAATCGCAACGTTGCCAGAGCCTGAAACTAGAACGGTTTTTCCTTCAAAACTCAAGCCGTTTGCCTTTAACAATTCGTTGGTGAAATAGCAAAGGCCATAACCCGTTGCTTGCTTTCTTGCAAGTGAACCACCATAAGTTAAACCTTTACCCGTGAGAACGCCAACCCATTCGTTTCTAATTCTCTTATATTGACCAAACATATAGCCGATTTCTCTAGCGCCAGTACCGATATCGCCGGCAGGAACGTCCAAATCTGCGCCGATATGACGATAAAGTTCGGTCATAAAGCTTTGGCAGAAATTCATAATTTCGTTGTCTGACTTACCCTTAGGATCAAAGTCAGAACCACCCTTTGCACCACCCATAGGAAGGGTAGTTAAGCTGTTTTTGAAGGTTTGTTCAAAGCCCAAGAACTTCATTATTCCAAGGTTTACTGATGGGTGAAGTCTTATTCCACCCTTATATGGTCCGATGGCAGAGTTAAACTGAATTCTAAAGCCTCTGTTTACTTGTGGCTTGCCGTTATCATCCGTCCAAGGAACTCTAAAGATAATTTGTCTTTCTGGTTCTACTATTCTTTCTAAAATACCAGCATCTACTAAATCTTGTCTGTTTTCTATTACAGGTTCTAAAGTTGACAATACTTCGGTTACTGCTTGAATAAATTCTGGTTCGCCAGGGTTTCTCTTCTCTATTCTTGCTAAAAGGTCAAGAATATATGCGTTCTTTATAGCCATTTTTCTTCCTCCGAAAATTTGATACTATTTCTTTTTTTATGCATTATATCACTTTTTTTGTTTAATGTATAGAATTTTAAGTATCTTTTTCCTATA
>JAZRMS010000085.1:0-6446 GCA_045647825.1 Christensenellaceae bacterium | reverse complement strand
GATAAAGAAAAAACCTCCCGAAGCAAACTGCAATAGACATAGGGATATTAATTCAAAATAAAAGTGTAGCCCACTATACTTCGCAAAAGCGAAATATGGTGGGCTTTTCTTATCCACAAAAATTAAAGATTTAAGTTATATTTTTAGCCTTGTGGCTAAAAGTGATATGCAAGTATCTTGCGTTATATTTTGACCTGTGGTCAAAGTTATATTATATTTGCCTATCTTTCACTACAAGTGAAAATATCACTTTGCGTTAGCAAAATATCACGCCGAAGGCATATCACTTGCCGTTAGGCAAATATAGTTGTGGCGTAACGATAAATCCCTATCGCTACGCCACTAAAAGCCGTTTTTGGTTTTTAAAATATATTTTCTACACTCAATGTAAAAGTTTTTGGGATTTGCTCTGAAAGTTCTTTTAGCACTTCTATTTTGGAAATAGCATCTTCCCATTGTTGGTCGCGAACGAGCGTTGCAGATTCTGATAGCCAAAGATCAATTTCTTTTATTTCATTGTGGGGAATAAAAACGTGCAAACATTTTTTCTTGTCCAGCCAGTTGTTTTGAACGGCGTAAACGTCGTCTATGGTTGCCGTTTTTTCGTCAACTTTATCGTATAGAACGTCAAGCACTTGATGTAATTCGTTAAATTGTTTTTGCACGAAATAAGTTTCGTACATTGCAGCGCCAAAAAGGATTAGCGCAACGATTATCATTGATATAAAAGATTTTACCATTGAACGCCCTCCTTTAATGTGAAAGTTTTAATAGCGTATTTTTGCTTTTTGATTTTAAGGTATGCCCGTCCGTTTCCATCAATAGTTAAAACTTCCACGTCTTTTAGTTTTGCGTTCGACTGTTGCAAGAAGTTGTTTATATCTTCTAACTTGCTCTTTATTAAAGAAAGGTTGTTTTTAATAATTTTGCCGTCGTCAATAATAAGTAGTGGCAAAAAAGAAGATTTTTGCGTTTTGTTTTGATTTTCAAGAGTGGATAGTTTGCCGTTGCTTTCATAAATTGCATAACAAGCGTCGTCAAGAGAAAAGTAGCCTAGCGAACGCATTGTTTCAATTAAATCGTCAACGCTCAAATTATTCTTTTTTAATTCCAACATATCCACACCGTTTTGGTTTATAACAATGCTTGGCTTTCCAGAAATAATGCGCTTAAAAATTTTTCCGCGCTGTTCTAGAATAGACAAAAGTTGGTGCAGAATAAAAAGGCAGGCGATAGAAACAATTCCATAAACTAGTGGGATAGAAACTTCTGTCATAGGAATACAAGCAAGGTCTGCAATAATAAGTGTTATAATAAACTCAAAAGGTTGCATTTCGCCTATTTGGCGCTTGCCCATAAGTCGCATAAGCACGATTAATGTTATCACAACGATAAGCGTTCTAAAAAAAGTTACAATCATATATTTAGTATAAACTTTAAGTGCGAAAATATGCGTGCAAAAGTTGACAAAAAACGCACGCTGTTGTATGATATAACCATAGAGTAGTAAAGACGCGTAAAGTGTTGCAAAATGGGATGTCGTTTGCAAACGAAAGGAATTTTCCTGCGGTGTCTTTGCGCGTCCGCTATTATTTTCTGTGCTTTTTATTTTTAGCGCGTCAATTTTATCGGTCTCTCTAAATTTATTTTGGGAGATTTTTTTATGTCCAATTTACTTGCAGTTGCGCCTTTTGATTTTGGTGCAATATTCTCAAACCTTTCTAAACGTTGGTATTATTACGTTGCACTTTTAGTGTTCTTGGTTGCCGTTGTCGTTGTTTTTTTGACGGTGAAAAAGAAGAGAAATAACCTTAACCAAACGCAAAAAATAGTATACACGGCTATATTTTCTGCACTTGCTTTCGTTGCCAACTATTTAACCATACCGGTAAGTAGCGTTTTGCAAATTTCACTAGTTGCAACCGTTGGGTTTATTGCAGGATATACGCTTGGCGGTTTGGGTGGGTTTGCCGCCGCATTTATAGGCGATTTTATTTGTGGCATTATCGCTCCGTTTGGCGCTTATAACCCCATAATAGGAATAGGCACGGGGCTTTGGGGGCTTATCCCTGGTATTATTTTCACCTTCACAAAAGGAAACGATTTTATAAAACTTTCCATTTCTTTCGTTTTGGGTTTTGTTTTTAACTCGTTCTTGGTAAACACGCTTGGACTTTCCTTGATGTATACAATGACTTTTGAAAGTTTGATGGTTTTACTTCCAACAAAACTTTTAGCAGTTGCAATAAACGCAGTTATTAGTGCCTTATTAGTGCCAGTATTAAGAAAAGTTTTGCCCAAAGATAAATTCCCGTTTGTAGTTAATAAATAAAATGATAAACAAAAAGTTCGACGGATGTGTCGAACTTTTTTTATGGAAAAGTTTTTAATTTTCTTTTTGGTTTTATAAAAAAGTCTAATCTAACAAGGTCACAAGTCAAGAATAATAGTCCCATTGCAACAGCCATACATATTGAACAAATTAAAAGTGTTAATAGTATGCCTAAAGGTGAAATCAATATGTTTTTTAACAAAAAACCAAAAAAGCAAGTAGGAAGAATTATCAAAAAAGTAGTTGACAAGAATTTCAGTTGTCCCTTTCTAAAAGGGCAATGTTTGTTTAATAAAATAAGGTTTAAAATAGTTGTAAGACCATAAACGCAAGTAAAACCGACAAGTAGTGCGTAAATGCCCAAAAAGGATGGCAAAAACCAAATGCAAAGTAGCATTAATCCCCCACCTATTATGTAATATAAAAGAGTTTTGTTTTCTAGCCCGATAGAGTTTAGAATGCTTGTTGATATGCTAGAAAGGCTCATCAACGGCATTAAAAAGGCAGAGAAAGAAGTGAATTTTCCTGTAAAAGAGTTGTTGAAAATTAAAACGCCGATCTCTTGACCACACACAAGGAAAATAGGCACGAAAAGGCAAGTCAATAGCGTGGAAAATTTTAGTGCTTTTTCAACGTCGCGTTTTAATTTTAAGGTGTTGCCAGAATAATAGTTTTCAGAAATTTCTGGGACAAGAACAAGTATAAAAGAGCCTATTAAGGTGGTGGGTATTGTTAGTAAAGGAAACGCTTGCCCAACGGCAGAACCAAAAAGGCTAAGCGCTTGACCATTGCCAAACCCTGCGCTAATTAACCTTAACGGCAAAATTACGCTCATTAACGAAGAAGTTATAGAAGTTGCCGTTCGCATAGCAGTTATAGGTAGGGCAGATTTTAATAACGGCTTAAATTCAGAAAGGGGGTTAACAAATTTATTCTTTCTAATAAAGAAAGTTATCGTTGCCAAGGTGAAAGAGAAAAGGTAAGAGATTAAAACGGCAACGCCCGCTCTAAACGCGCCTTCATAAACGTCGGTGGTGCGATTGATTAAAAATATTCCAACAACAATCATGCAAATTTCTTCTAAAAGTTCGGTCACGCTGTAAGGCAGAAAATCTTTATTACCCCAAAACACACCGCGAAGAACGGCATAAACGGAAGTGAAGACAAGCCCCGGCATAACCACTAAAAATATTTTTAAACACCTTTCATCAGTAAAAAGGAAAGAAAAATTTTTGCCAAAGCATAAAAAGAAAAGAGCGATAGGAAGGGTGGTTGCAATAGTGAAAGTAATTCCCGCAGTAATTACCGAAAAAACCTTTTTCGTTTTTCCTTCTGCGCGATATTTGGTCATTAATCTAGAAACGGTTATAGGCGTTCCAGAACAAGTAAGAGTGAATAGAAGAGCAAAAACAGAAAGGGCAACTTGATACATACCTATTCCTTCTGATCCGATAGTTCTAGAAAGGAAAATTCTGTATAAAAACCCCAAAAACTTTTCACAAATAGAAAAAATCGTAACGATAGCAACCGTCTTAAAAAACCCTTTCAATTTCTCTCTCCTAAAAGTTCGCTATAGAGTATTCTATTCGCATACTAAAATAAATATAATAAGTGTATGAAAAAGATTTTTTATCGTGCTCTACAAGGCGAAACGATTTTGTCAGTTTCGCAAAAATTCTCTATTCCCGTTTGCATTTTGATAAAGGATAATGCGCTAAAAGAAGAAATTTTAGAAGGGGATTTGCTTTTAATAAAACAAGAGCAAGGAAAAACTTATATGGTTAAACCTACAGACACTTTAGAAAGTGTTTGCAGGAAATTTTGCGTTAATGAAAAAGAATTGCTAGAAAAAAACGGCGTGCCTTATATATTTTATGGTTTGAATTTAAAAATTTAATTTTCAAACGTTTGACAAGTGTGATTTGTTATGATATCATTTAGATATCAAATAAAGAGGAGAACAGTATGCAAGAAAAAGTATTAACAAATAAAAAGAACGGAATGGTTGCACTTGTTGGAATAAGTTTATTATATATATTAGCAATATTTGCGACCATTTATGGAATTATTCAAATTGAAAAAGGTAAAGGCGCATTATACGTTGTTATGGCAGTGGTTGGGGGGATTTGGACGTGTGTTGGCTGGATTCCTTATATAGGATTAAAAATCTTAAAACCACAAGAGGCGCTTGTTTTAACCCTTTTCGGTAAATACGTTGGGACGCTAAAAGGTGATGGGTTTTTCTTTGTGAACCCATTCTGTTCATCAGTAAACCCTGCGGCAAAAACCAAATTAAATCAAAGTGGTGACGTTGGTGGGGAAGAAGTTGCAAGAAATAGTGTTGGTGCATTTAAGTTTAATATGTCAACGCTTGCGGCTCAAAACAAAATTTCCTTAAAGATAATGACCTTAAATAATAGTCGTCAAAAAATAAACGATTGTTTGGGAAATCCTATCGAAATAGGTATTGCCGTAATGTGGAAGGTTGTTGACACGGCAAAAGCAGTATTTAACGTGGATAACTATAAAGAATACCTTTCCCTTCAATGCGATAGCGCTCTTCGTAATATAGTTAGAATTTATCCATACGACGTTGCACCAAACGTTGATACTACAGGGGACGGTTTGGCTGATGAAGGCAGTTTAAGAGGCTCAAGTGAAATCGTTGCAGAGCGCATAAGAAATGAAATTCAAAACCGCGTTAGCGAGGCTGGTATAGAAGTTATAGAGGCAAGAATAACCTATTTAGCATACGCACCAGAAATTGCTGCCGTAATGTTGCAACGCCAACAAGCATCTGCAATAATAGATGCAAGAAAGATGATAGTTGACGGTGCAGTTGGTATGGTTGAAATGGCGTTAGAAAAACTTAACGAAAATAATATCGTTAATCTAGATGAAGAAAGAAAAGCGGCAATGGTTTCTAATCTATTGGTCGTTCTTTGTGGAAATAAAGACGCTCAACCTATAGTAAATTCGGGAAGTTTGTATTAATATGAGTGAAAACGTGAAAAAACAAATACCGCTAAGGGTGTCTGAAAAGCTTTTTAATGCAATAGCGGCGTGGGCAGAAGATGATTTTCGTTCAATAAACGGACAGATAGAATATTTGCTTACAGAGTGCGTTAAACAGCGAAAAAAGGACGGGAAATACGTTGGGCAAGATATAGATGCACCATTAGAAATAAATTTACAAAAAAAAGACCGATAGGCTCATAGCCTATCGGTTTTTAATTTTCTTTTATTTATGGGGTAACTCTGTTGATGTCGCGTGGGAACATGGTTGTTTCGCGAACGTTCTTTGCGCCAAGCAAGTGCATTGTCAAACGTTCCAAGCCGATGCCAAGTCCACCGTGTGGTGGAGCGCCGTATTTGTGTAACATAAGATAAGTTTCAAATTGCTCTGGGTCCATGCCAAGTTTTTGCATTTTTGCAACTTGTTCGTTATAGTCGTGAATTCTTTGACCACCAGAAGTGATTTCAAGACCTCTAAAGAGAAGGTCGAATGAAAGGGTATATTCTGGGTCGGCAGGGTCATCCATAGTATAGAATGGGCGCTTTTTAGAAGGATAGTGGGTTACGAACAAGAAATCGCTATTAAGTTCCTTTTTAGCGTATTTACCAAGAAGTTCTTCTTCGGTAGGGTCAAAGTCTTTCATATCTTGTGGTTGATACTTAAACTTTTTCATAATAAGTTCTTTTGCATCCATGAACTTGATAGTAGGAACTTCGTTAATTTCTGGAATATCAGCGTGTAGAAGTTCAACTTCTTCTTTATATTCGGTTTTAAGCAAGTTCATAATGTATTTTAACGCGCCAACTTCTGTGTTCATAATATCTTCAAAGCCGTTGATAAAGCCCATTTCAAGGTCCATAGAAGTATATTCGTTAAGGTGGCGAGAAGTGTCGTGATGTTCTGCTCTAAATACGGGCGCAATTTCAAACACGCGTTCATAAACGCCAACCAACGCTTGCTTATAAAGCTGTGGAGATTGAGCAAGAAAAACTTGCTTTCCAAAGTAATCTAACTTAAAGATGTTTGTGCCACCTTCTGCACCGGCAAAAACGATTTTTGGAGAACGGATTTCGGTAAATCCATTTTTCATTAAATATT